>CAZLIO010000029.1:0-13345 GCA_964559025.1 uncultured Pirellulales bacterium
GGGAAGCCAAACAGACGTCCGGAAACGACACCGGAGTTTTCTCCGAAAGGAGACCTTAGGACTAACGGGGTTTACACTGATAGAGCTTCTGGTGGTGATCGCGATTATCGCATTGCTTATGGCCATCATTTTGCCTGCGTTGAACTCGGTCAAAAAGAAGGCTGCGGCGACCGTTTGCCTGAGCAATACCAAGAACCTTGCCCTGGGCTGGTACTTGTACATGCAAGATAATGACGGCCGTATTATGAGCTCCGAAAACAATGGTGTAGAGCAGAACGGGACATACGTCGGTTGGATCGGGGTGCCTCGCAACTCAAGTGATAACCTGCTTAGCAATACCCAAACGAATCCACCCGTGACGGATGAGGACGAGATCCGGGGGATCGAAAGGGGTCTGCTATACCCCTATGTCAAAGAGCCGGATACCTATCATTGTCCCGCCGACAACATTCGCAAGAGCATGTACGATGGAACCAGAGTATTTGTTTCTTACGGGCTTCCTATGTGTTTATATGGAGCTCCGAACCCGAGCAGCTCGGGATACAACCTGCAGATCAAGACGTTCGGCGAGATTACTTCGCCATCGACCCGTTATGTGTTCGTCGAGAGTGCGGAGACGCGAAATTGGAATTCGAGCCATCATTTTGTATTAGGGGCCCCCGAGTATACAGGAACGAACCGATGGGGCTGGTGGGGGCCGATGGCGGTCAATCATGGCGACAGCAGTGTTTTAGGGTTCTGTGACGGCCATTCGGAAGTGCGCAAATGGCGTGACCGCTTCACGATAGAGCGCGTGGACAAGCTGATTCGTGAAGGAGTTACATTGTACGGCATTGAATATCCCCCCGAGGGTCAGACATTGGATATAGATTATATGGCCTCCGGCTGGGCATATCGCTATAAAGGTGCCCAATAACCGGGTCAATGGGACTCTGAGCAGCGACGCCATAAGGAATTCAGAGTTTTTGTATCGCGGTTCGTGTGAGTGCCGGCTTTTTGTCACTTGTGGGTCCAGGGCTCAAACCTGCGACGTCAAACCATCCGATTGGCCCGGATGGATGAGCAATTTCAAAGACTACTGAAAAGAGGTGCAAAAATATGAACAAACAAACCAGAAGAGACTTCTTAAAAATATTGGGAATGACCGCCGGCTCGCTGATAGTTCCGAGCGCCGTATTTGGTCAACGCCGGGCCGCGCGCAGGCCCAACGTCGTACTGATATTCACCGACGACCAGGGCACGATAGACGTCAATTGCTACGGCTCGAAAGACCTTTACACGGCCAATCTGGACCGATTGGCCAAAGAGGGAACACGGTTTACACAATTTTACGTCGGCGCACCGGTCTGTTCGCCTTCGCGTGCGGCATTGATGACAGGCCGTTATCCCCAGGGAGCCGGCGTGCCGGGGAACGTCTCCTCCCAGCCGGGCAACGCCGGTATGCCAACCGAGCAGGTAACCATCGCAGAGATGATGAAGTCCGCCGGCTATGTCACCGGCCACGTCGGAAAATGGCACCTGGGATATACGCCGGAGACAATGCCAAATGGACAGGGATACGATTCTTCATTCGGACACATGGGCGGATGTATCGATAATTACTCACACTTCTTCTACTGGTCAGGCCCCAATCGACACGACCTCTGGCGCAACGGGCAGGAAGTCTGGCGCGATGGAGAGTTTTTTGGCGAGCTTATGGTTGATGAATGTAAGAAATTCATCGATGAAAATAAAGACCGGCCGTTTTTCCTCTACTGGGCTATTAACATGCCCCACTACCCATTGCAGGGAACAGAAAAGTGGCGAAAAAAATACCAGCACCTCGATGCCCCCCGCCGAATGTATGCGGCCTTCATTTCCACAATGGATGAGATGGTAGGCCGGGTCGTCAGGCATCTGGACGAATCAGGCCTGCGCGATAATACCCTTATCATTTACCTCAGCGACCATGGCCATTCCGTAGAGCAGCGGACTTTCTCAGGCGGCGGCAGCTCCGGTGACTTCCGGGGCCACAAATTTACCCTCTGGGAAGGAGGCATCCGCGTGCCGTGCATCGCTTCCTGGCCCGTTCGTATTCCTCAAAACGCCGTCCGCAACCAGATGGCAATCAGCATCGACTGGATGCCCACTATCGCAGAGTATTGCAGTCTTAAACATCCCGAACATAAGATTGACGGCAAGAGCATCGTCCCGGTTATCGAATCACCCGATGCCCCCTCGCCGCATAAAGTCCTCCACTGGGAGACAAGCAGAGGCAAACACTGGGCGGTACGTGAGGGTGATTGGAAACTGGTGCACAACGGCCCGGCCACGGATTACAAAGGCCGCAAGCTCCCGAAAGCCGATAACTTCCTGAGCAATATGGCCGAGGATGCCACCGAAACCAAAAACCTCGCCAAGTCCAATCCCGACATAGTCAAACGCCTGACAAACCTCCACGAGCAGTGGGTAAAACAAAGACAGAACAAATAGCAAAACCCTATGGACGCGAGTAAAAGAATAACGAAATCCAAAGCACGAAAAACAAAACAAATCCGAATGACCAAAATCCAAATGACAAAACTGTTTTGAACATTTAATTCGAATTTTGATACGCCTGTTAGAAGCGTATGTATCCATATTGTTTCGAATTTCGGATTTCGTGCATCGTGCTTAAGCTACGCTTTTATGAATCGCCTTAACTGAAGGCCTTTCGCAGCAGAGCAAGGCTTTTAGGGATAGCGGTTTTGTAGTCTTCGTTTCCCTCAAATTCGAGTGACACATAGCCGCGGAAGTTGTGTTTGCGCATAATCCGGGCGATGCGAGGATAATCCAAATCGAGGCTGTACCAGAGGCCGCCGCCATAGTAGGTCTTGGCCTGCATAAAAACGGTCTGCGAGGCGCACTGCTCAAGCTTATCGTACGGGTCTTCGAGGAAATTGCCGGTATCCAGCAGGACCTGCAGCCAGGGTGAATCGACAGCTTTGACTATCCTCAGCAGCCCCTCCGGCGTGCGGGCCAGGCCCCAGTGGTTCTCCAGACCAAGGATTACGCCGCATTCTTCGGCTTTGGGCAGACATTTCTCGAGACTGTCGATGACCCATTTGAAGCCATCGTCTTCGGTATAGCCGGGTAATATCGGTTCAATGCCGCGATTGGCCATGAGGTCGTCGAAACTCCTGGTCGTGCGCCACCTGCCGGTGTTGATGCGCACAATCGGGACGCCCAGTCGATAAGCGATTTCGATCTGTTTGAGCGTCAGGTCGATATTCTCCTGCCGTTTGGCATTGTCGGGGTAAACATAGCCCTGGTGGGTGGACATGCAGCAAAGGTCCAGGCCGTTGATAAGAGCGTGACGTTTGATTTTTTGCAGATAACTGTTGTCCTCTCTTTCCATCTGAATGAGCAGAAGATCCACACCGTCAAAACCCATCCGGGCCGCTTCGTCGATGCAGGTCTCAATCGGCAGCTTCAGGTTTTTCTTGAACCGCCAGAACGAATACGTCGAGACGGCAATCGGATTAGGACGCCGTGACTTTGTACTGCTTTCTCCGGCTAAAGTTCGCGTAGCAGACGAAAATGAAGTAAGACCAAGTGCAGTCGTCGCCGCGACCGAACGGCCAAGAAAAGTTCTGCGTTTAATCGATTTCATAATTTGTCTCTCCAAATATTATTTCTTTCATACCAAATTTCCGGAATCCGCCAATACTAATGTCACTTGTATTTTAACTTCGTTAGACATAGGGTCGGTTTTTATCCGCCGAGGCGGCGTTAATATCAGCGGCTATTTTCATAAATCTCGGTATTGCATAATCGAAGAAGTGCTTGTAGCCCTCGCAGAAATAGCTTTCCCGGCCGAAGCTGTCTTTATCAAACGGGGCCCGGTCTTTCATGCACCCGCCGCGACAGACCGCCAGGTGTCTGCAGACAAGACATTTATTACAAATATTCTGCTTGGCCCGGGCAAACTTCCGCTTTATGTCGCTTACGGCCAGCTTTTCTATCGGCGTCTCAAAAATATTACCCAAACGCCACCTCGGCTCGACAAAAAAATCACAGCAGAATGCGTCGCCCGTATGCTCGATAACAATGTATTGACTGCATTGTCTGTCGAATGTGCAAATCGTGTGCCCGCCGGTGACGTAATACGACAGGAACGAATCAAAATCCCGGATGCTCAGCTTTCGCGGCCCATATTCGTACCAGCGGTCGAATATCCTGCACAGGAATTCGCCATACTGCTGCGGAGTGATTGAAAAATCCGTAATTTCATTTGTCGACGGGTCAAGCTCCACGCAGGGGATAAACTGCAAATACTTCGTCCCGAGCCCGATTAAGAAATCAAACACCTCGTCCGGATGCTCCACATTCCGGTCATTCAGGAGGGTTAGGGTGTTAAATTCGACCTTATGCTCCCTGCACTTATCGATGGCCCGCATTACCCTATCGAATGTCCCTGAGCCGGAATGGTCGAGGCGGTAGTAGTCGTGCATTTCTTTCGGGCCGTCGATACTGACACCGACAAGAAATTTATTTTCGTGCAGGAACCGGCACCATTCATCGTTGAGTAAAATGGCGTTGGTTTGCAGCGAATTGCCGACCTCCTGGCCGGGACTGCCGTATTTCTTTTGAAGCTCCACCGTTTTTTTATAGAAGTCAAGACCCATCAGTGTCGGCTCACCCCCCTGCCAGGCAAAACCCGCCAATGGAAATCGCAACTGCATATAATCCTTAACGAGTTTTTCCAGCACCTCATCGCTCATTCGCTGCCTTCCCTCGCCGACCTCAGGCGCCCGGTGCTTGTAAAAACAATACCGGCAGTCAACGTTGCAGTCCGAACCTGATGGCTTGATTAAAAGAGTAAATGGCTGCATTATTTCCTGAGTCCCCGAATCATCTTACTCATTTTACCGACGACCTCTTTATTCTCCGGCCTCTCGGAAATATTCACATTCTCCACCCAGTCAACAGAATGGTCATACAGCATTCGTGCGTACACTTTATCTTTCTTGTCACGCCATTCTGTATAGCGATAACGGTCGGTCTTGACCGAATCGCCGCTGAAATATCTGCTAAATACTGCCTTTTTCCAGGGAAGGTTCGGATTTTTCAAAAGCGGAACGAAACTTTTGCCCTGTAGATGATCCGGCAAAGGTAAATTACATAATTCGCATAGTGACGGATAAATATCTAAATATTCGGTTAAGGCATTAGTTCGACTGCCCGCTTTTATCCCCGGCGCTCTTACGATTAGCGGCGAATGCAAAGACGTTTCAAAATTACAGTGCTTACACCACAGGCCGTGTTCGCCAAGGTTCCAGCCGTGGTCACCCCAGAGCACCACTACTGTATTGTCTCGCAGGCCCAGACGGTCAAGCTCAGCCAGCACCCTGCCTATCTGGGCATCGGTGTAACTGACGCACGCATAATAGCCGTGAATAAGTGTACGGGCCATCTCATCCGACAGCGGCCCCTTTTGGGGAATACCGTGATACGCTCGCAGCTCACCCCAGTTATGCAAAGCCGCATCAGGGGCACCTTTGGGCCTGAATGGATTGTCCGCAAGGTCAATTTCTTCTCTCTTATATAAATCCCAGTATCTCTTTGGAGCATTAAAAGGTAAGTGAGGTTTTAGAAAACCCAGCGCAAGGAAAAACGGCCTGTCCATTTTTTCCAGACGTCGCAAGTCGGAAATCCCCTTGTCCGCAATCATTCCATCAAAGTAAGCATTATCGGGAACATCAGCAGCTTCAAAGGGCGGGCCGGCTTGACGCTCACTTTTCTCAGCAAGCTTTTGGTTCTCCTGAAGAAGATAATTCCTCCATGTACCTTTCGGCCGCCAGGGCTCCTCATTCCAGCCATCCAGACAATCGGTGCGATGGTGGAATATCTTGCCGTTGGAGATGGTGTGGTATCCGTTGCTCCTGAAGTGTTTCGCAACGCTCAGCGCACCGGGCAGGTCCTTTTCCGCCCAGGTATCATAGCCGAGGAATCTGTTTGCTGTCGGCCGGACACCCGTCATAAGACTGGCACGCGAGGCACCGCAGACAGGGACCTGACAATAGGAACGCAGAAAAACAACACCATCGGCGCCCAGCCGGTCTATGTTGGGAGAGAGCATTTGCTTATGGCCGTAACAGCCAAGCTGCGGACGCAGGTCATCCACGGCTATAAACAGAACGTTAGGTCTCTTTTTGCCGGCGTACCTTTGCCCCGCAGCAAACAAATGCGTCGGTAAAGTAACAGCAGCCGTCCCCAGACCAATAGCTTTCAGAAAGTTTCGACGGTTTAAGTTTTCATTCATCGTAACGCTTCCTCTATAACAATATTTCTATTCATACGCATAATCCCGTTCAAATGTCCTTGGGATTGTTTGCAAGACCGAGACACCTGCCAAATCACCGCTAATCAAAAAAGGCCGGGAACCCACAACAATCGAAAGTTTGTCCAAGAAAAATTCACCTTTTCTTCCAACCCAGTCACGAAATCCCCAGCCGCTCTCGTAAGGCCTATGTCCAAGCCGATGAATCGTCAGACGCTTTGGCGGAAATTTCGTCTGCAAAATAACCTGACGCTCCTTGTCATCCGAAGACCACAAGGCCCACACATCACGCCCTTTATACCTGAATCGAAGGACCCAAAGGTTATCATCTTTTGTTTTCAGACGGTCGATACATTCACCTCTCGCTATTAGGTCGGAAATATCCGCCAGGACATAATATGCAGGCTTAGGTGTTAAATCAGGTCGAACAATCCCAAAGTTGTTTTCGTTGTACTCCCGTCTCCAGCCGTCGTCCTGAAAGTCATACCACCAAAGACCGCGGAAAGATGGTGACGTGCGTGCAAGAAGATACAGCCGAGCCAAATAAGAAGCGGACAATTCCGGCTCGGTGCCCCTTTTGCCGATATGAGTTGGCCAGCCCATCTCGGTGACATAGAAAGGGACATCTTTGCCTTTATTGTACTTACGCAGCATCTTCTGCACATCATCCATCCAGGCCGAACACGCCTCCGGGGAACGCTCAGGGAATCTGCTGCCGTAGTTATAGCTGTGAATTGACACAGCATCACAATAATCGAGGGCGCCAAGCTGAATAATCTTTTCAAACCAGCCTTTTTTAACTCCGCCGCTGGTGCATCCGCCCGCTATAACAATTGCCTCAGGCTCAACAGCCTTGATGCGCGGATACACAGCCTTTAGCAGCTTGATGTAATCCTCGGGGGAACCACCCACGTCGTATTTTTTCGGCAGGCCGATTCCTATGTCCCATTCATTCCATATCTCATATAGACGAACATCTTTACCAAAATGGCGAGCTACAAACTCGGCGTAACGACAAAATCCTTCGATCGCCTCATCTGAGCGGGGACGGTCGCCGTCATCATAAAAGCGATCGGCATAATCAAGTATGAGCATAACATCCAACCCGGCTGCACTGGCCCTTCGAATATATTTATTAATCAGCTCCGGTATAACGAGCCTGCCTTTTTCCCGTTCTAAGCTCGACCAGGTCGCCTCATCACGGATTGCACCGATGCCGGCGTTTCTCATACTCTCGATGTTCATCTCCACTATGCCTTTGTCCTGACTAAAGTGCGTGCAGACGCCGACGTAGAAACGTTTCTCCGATTTTTCTTTTTGAGATAATCTTTCCCCCACTGCATTCTCAATCAATCCAATCCCACAGATTAACAACACAAAAACCAAAGATTTGATAAGGCCGTCTTTATTAAGCATAAGATTCTCCTCGATTTTAATGTGACATGATAACAGGAACGCACCGATAATACCAGGCTTTTCAAGCAATTTGCTCTTTTCGCGCCTACATCATTCTTTGGCTCCCTGCTTATGCAGCAGTTCGACAGTCTTTGTATTCCTTCTCACCTGTGCCAACTGCAATGGTGTTTGATCCAATGAAGTCTTGGCATTAATATCAGCTCCTTTGGATATTAACAATTCAACCACACCCGCCCGATCGTGATGAGCGGCCCAGTGTATCGGCTGGTAATCCCATTTGTCCTTTGCGTTGATATCCGCACCGTTGGCGATCAAGACCTCTGCAACGTTCTTGTTACCGAACCTGGCCGCGTAGTGCAGGGCTGTAAACTCATAATTATCATCTCTTTCATCCACCTTGGCGCCTTTGCGCAGAAGAAGTTCGGCGATGTCTGCGTATCCCTCCGCGGCCACCGAATGCAAAGCGGTCAATCCGCGTTTGTCTTTCGACGCAAAATCTGTGATCTTTGCAAAGAACAATCCTGCGATGTCTCTATAACCCCACATGAGGACATGGCCCAAGGGCGTGAAGCCGTCGTTGTCTTTGGCGTTTATGTCGGCACCCTTGGCGATAAACAATTCTACCACATCCTTGTGTCCGTATTGCGCCGCATAATGAAGAGGTGAAAACCCGATGTCGTCCTTCACATTGATTTCGGAGCCTTTGGCAATGAGGTATTCCGCCACATCCCTTTGTCCCTTCAAGGCCGCATAATGCAGGGGCGACCAGAGCCATTTATCTTTCGTATTTATATCAGCGCCGTTGGCGATTAGTATTTCCACAACATCTTTGTTGCCGGCCTGCGCGGCGACGTGCAGGGCCGTGACTCTGCCCTTGTCTACGGCATGGACATCAGCACAAGCTTCGACGAGTATCTGTACCGCTTCCTTTCCACCTGACTTTACGGCATGGTATAACGGCGTTCGCCCCTGCCCATCTTTGGCATTGACATCCGCTCCCTGGGAAAGAAGCGATATGATCTGCTCGGTATTGCCATCAGCTGCTGCCAGATGAAGGGGGTGCGTTTGTTTCTGTGGTTCAGATTCAGGCTTTGTCTCCGTTGTCGACTCCTCTCTTGTCGGATTTGGTATCCAGGGCAAGATGATCCGGGTTGCCCGCTCACCGCCGTGATGGACCGTCTGCTCCGCGGCCACCAGGGCGACATCGGCCCCCTGATCCGTTGCCGTATTGGGATTGCGGTCGTAGTTCGGAAAATACGAACTCGTGATGTCCAACCGGATCCTATGTCCGGGCAGAAACGCATTCGAGGTGAGCACCATGGTAATCGTGTACTTGACGATCTCGCCGGGCCTGATCAGTTCGGGCTTGTCCAGGCCGTTCCTATAGCGCGCGCGTATCACACCATGCGCGACATTAAAGGCCAGGCCATCAGGATATACATCGATCAACTGAACGAACCAATCCGTATCGGGCGCGGTGGAAGAGGCATATAGTTCCACCACCGGATTACCTGTCACTTCAACGCGCTCGGTCAGCAGTTGCGTCTGATAGACGAGAATATCTTTCCGGTGGGCTAAAGGTCGTTGATCGGCAGGGATCAGCCGCTGTCCACCTGGGCTGGGCACAGGATCGCTGGGATCGTACGTGTATGCATCGGTGTCCGGAGACGTGCCTTCTTTCTCGACAAGCCTCCCATCACCTTCAGGCGTATTCGCGTGGCCGGCACTGGTGATATTGAAGACCCTGTCTTTTGCTCTCTGCAACGGCCAATGCTGCTCATCCCGCCATTTGTTGTCCCCCATGACAAATAGTCTCACGGGCGGGTCTTTATCGACGCCGTTCTGTATGCCCTTGAGCCAATAGTCGAACCATCGGATCTGTTCGGCGGTCCGATCCAAGCCGGCGTCGGGACCGAAGTCGATATCGCCGTACCGCCTGCCGGACGATTCATGCCCCCCTGGCCCTATGATGAGCCGAGAACCTTTGCGGGCGATCTCGGTCTTGCCTTCTTTGACCATCGTTTTATACATAAGCATATCGCCGTTGCTTATATCATACAATCCAGAAATTTCGAGGTTGGGGACGGATATCTCGCTGCAGCCCTCATCCAGTCTCAATGGGTCGAGGTGCGGATTCTCCAGATAATCCTTCATGACCGTGGTCTCATCCTCAAAGACCTCTTCGGGCAACTCGAGCCTCGGGAAGAGATGATACCACTCCTCTAATTTGCCTTCGTCCCTCCATAGCTTATTCTCCTCCCAAACAGCATTGACTCCCGGCCGGTTGGCCCGTCGGCGCATCTCTGGACTGAACGTCATCACCCATCGGCTCAGCTCGCAGGGTAGCATGGCAACGTTTCTTCGGTAATACGTATGCCGAGCTGCAATAGCGTTGGCCGACATGGCTGCGAGCGACGGAGGACGCAGAGGTGCGAGGCGCCATTGAAGAAGGCCGAGATACGATCCCCCAAACGTGCCCACCTTACCCGTTGACCCATGCAGCCTTGCTGCCCACTCAACGGTGTCGTAGCCGTCTTCGCCGTCATGCGTCTTGGGGCGTATCAAAGATTCCCATTTTCCTTCGGAGTCATATCGGCCACGAACGTCCTGGCTGACTACGATATATCCAGCCTTGACGAATTCATTGAAATAACCCTCTTTCCCATACGGCGTCCTCTGCACAAGGACGGGATACGGGCCGCCGCGGTCCGGACGATGGACATCCGCCCGCAGAACAGTCCCATCCCTCATCGGAACAGGAACATTGCGTTCAATGATTATTCCCAGTTCTTCAGCTTCTGCGCAGGCAAGAGCGGCTTTAGTGCGCGATTGAGTTTGTTCTGTTGGCTTGGTTGGTTCATGTATTTTATTTAATTTATTCTCACAACCGATAGTAGCAAATATTATTAACGAAACCAGATATGAAAGCTGTATCCGTTTCATTTTTTTCTCGCTCCTTAATTTTCTATACTAACAATTCTGCGTTTTCTCTGCACAGCTTGTCTTTGGATATCTTAATCTATCAAATCTATCCATAGAACATAAACAACGCGATTACTTTTTGATTCGCAGTCTTATTCTATCCGCCGAACGGGTGTGTCTGGAAGCAGAGCCGTCTTCTATAGCCGCTGCTATCTGCATAAACCTCGGTACTGTATAATCGAAAAACCGCTTATAACCCTCACAGAAATAATTTTCTTGACCGAAGCTATTTTTGTCAAAGCCAAGAGGAGATTCTTCGCTTCGCTCAGAATGACAAAGGGTGCGGACCCTGTCTTTCATACATCCGCCGCGACATATATCAAGGTGACTGCAAAGAAGGCACTTATTACAAAGATTTTGCTTATCGCGCGCAAAGGCACGTTTAATACTGCTCGCGGCGAGCTTCTCTAAAGGCGTTTCAAGAATGTTGCCTAATCGCCACTTCGGCCCGACAAAAAACTCGCAGCAAAAAGCCTCGCCCGTATGCTCGACAACGACAAAACCCGCGCACTGCTTGCTGTACGTGCAAATCGTGTGCTTACCCATCACGTAATAAGTTACCAATGAATCAAACTCCCGAATATTCAATTTCTCCGGCCCATATTCGTACCAGAGGTCAAACAGCCTGCATAAAAAATCACCATATTGCCCCGGCGTAATCGAAAAATCCGCAATTTTACCTGTCGAAGGGTCTGTCTCAACACAGGGGATAAACTGCAAATAAGTCAGCTCATTCTCAATCAAGAAATCAAACAGCCTCTCCGGATGCCCCACGTTTTTATCATTCAGCAAAACAAGGGCACTAAATTCAACCTTATATTCTTGGCAGTTTTTGATACCTCTCATCACTTTGTCATAAGTACCTGAGCCGGAATGGTCAACGCGATACTTATCGTGAAATTCCTTTGGCCCGTCGATACTGATGCCGAGAAGAAACTTATTTTCGTGCAGGAACCGGCACCAGTTATCATCAAGTAAAACGCCGTTGGTTTGCAGGGTATTGCTTACCTCCTGACCGTTGCTGCCGTACTTTTTTTGTAATTCCACCGCCCTTCTAAAAAAATCCACCCCCATCAACGTCGGCTCACCACCCTGCCAGGCAAACCCGACCACCGAAAAACCTAACTGCATATAATCTTTGACGAGTTTTTCGAGCACCTCGTCACCCATCCGCTGTTTGCCCAGCCCAAACTCCGGGGCACGGTCCTTATAGAAACAATACCTGCAATCAATATTGCAGTCTGAACCGGATGGCTTGATTAAAAGAGTAAATGGCTGCATTGTCTCTAATCTATCCGTTCAAGCACAACCCGCCGACCAGGTGACATCGGAATGAAAAGCTCACTGTCAGCTTCCTTCACCTGCTCCTTTGCGATACCCCCGACTTTGAACCGCGATCTCG
The DNA here is from genome assembly GCA_964559025.1 of uncultured Pirellulales bacterium. Taxonomy (GTDB): domain Bacteria; phylum Planctomycetota; class Phycisphaerae; order Sedimentisphaerales; family Anaerobacaceae; genus NIOZ-UU13. Next base: position 12,102 of record CAZLIO010000029.1, read on the forward strand.
CAAAAGGATTCTCAAGACGGCACATCCCTTCTTTCTCCGCGAAGATTTCAACACGCCGGGTCAGCCCTTCGCGCCGCTCGGCGGATACAAGAAAAGCACCCTCGGCCCTGAGTGTCTTAAAAGAAACATCCTTCCAGGAATCCGGGATGGCGGGGAATACTATGATAGTTCCACTATAGCTTTGTAAAAGCATCTCCTGCAGACCGGCCGCGGCGGCAAAATTCCCTTCCAATGTAAACGGACGGTAACGAAAATTCGAATATCCTTTGCCGGACTGGTCGCCGTTACAGTGAAAACTGTTCCGCAGACAAAATGCCGTGGAAAATATCTCCAGCGCCTCTTCCGCTTTTTCGCCGTCACGCGCCCTCGCGGCCAGGTTCGCAAGCCAGCTAAAACTGTATCCGCACCACAAGCTCGTTCCTTTTTGCTCAAGGTCGGCCAGAGAGGCCCTGATGACAGCCCGGTCCTCCGACCCGTTTTCCCAGCGCACTAATCCCAACGGATGAATCGCCATCAGATGTGAAAAGTGACGGTGTGACTCCTTCAATGGATAATCCTTCGCAACAAGCATCTTCTTACCCTGACTGTCAATCGCAAAATCCGGCATCTCACCAAGCACTTTACGCCAATGCCCGGATTCTTCGCTTTTACCCAACTCATCAGCAAGCTCGGCCGTTTTCTCAAACGCCCACTGTATCAACGCAGTATCGTAATTCGTAATCGTCGGGAACCATGCATCCAGTCGGTTATCGTTAATCTCAGGCGAAGAAGTTAAAGGAAGGGATCGCTTGCCGTTCGGCCCCTTTTCCGTTACCGCCTCAAGAAAGACAGCCGTCTCTCTCAGCCACGGATAAGCGCGTTCCCGTAGAAATTGCCTGTCCATACTGTATCGCCAGTGCAGGTAAAAATGGTGCCCCAGCCAGGCCGCCGTCGTAGCCGAATGTGTGTACTGGTGCCAGCCACCGATTTGTTTCTGCTCCAAGTCGGCCGTCATAGGGACATTCAGGCCGGGCAAATCAAAGAACCGCTTTGTCCAGGCCCTCGCGTTTCCTCTCGTTCTCCACAGCCAGTTGACAAACCCGAGCGCCCCTTCAAGCTGATTGCCGCTGTAAGCAGGCCAGTAGCTCAACTCGGTGTTAAGGTCGTGGTGATAGTCTCCCTTCCAGGGTGGAATCTTTCCGTTGTCGGCTGTCCACGGCCCCTGCAAAGTTATCGGCGGCGTGTCGGGCCGGGCCGCTGCACCG
>CAZLIO010000029.1:13355-15537 GCA_964559025.1 uncultured Pirellulales bacterium
GAATTTGTACATCTCAAGATACCACTGCCTTTCAATGATGGGATTCGGCACGCGTACCGAAGACCTGCTCCAGAACGAGTCCCACCACTTTCGGTGTGCAATAACTGATTTAGCAAATCCGGCTCGAAGAGCCTTTTCACAATTCTCACGGGCCTTCCTAAGAGGTTCCTTTGATTCGTTCGACGTGGTAATCGACCAGGCCCCCAGCCACTTGCCCTCTTTTTCCTTCCAGGCTACAGCCACAGCAAACTTCAATCCGCCCCAGCCTTCCTGCAGATAGCCCGTCCAGTTATTACTGCTAAATTCGAGCGGTGCTTTATACCTCAGGCTTGCCAGGTCACCGGCACTGATTTTGCCCGGTCCGGCCTCATCCTTAATCTCACCCGTAAAAGGCGGGGCTATTAGCCTGAGCTTAACTGGTTCGGCCGAACGGATATGAATCATACCGACCGGCTCTCCCGCATGAATAAAAACTCGCACTTTACATTTGCCCTGAAACCGGACCGCTGCCATCGCCTTGGCGAGGTCCAGCGATGCCTTCTTAAAGACCGGATTATCACCAATTGTCAATTCGATACGACCGGCCGGTATCTTCGTCGGACCCGCATTCCCATAAGGATTATCGTAAAGGCGGTGAAGGTCTGCCAATCGGCCCTCTTTAACCCACTGCCGCATTGTTTTGTAAGAATATTCTTTCGTATGAAATTCCGGCACCGGCCGAAGGTCCCACAAATCGGTCCTGTCGAGAGATATCTTCAAAGGCCCACCATCGCCCCATACCAGAGCACCGAGCAATCCATTACCCAGCGGTATTGCTTCGTCCCACGTTTGAGAAGGACTCTCGAATTGCAGACCATGCTCCGGCAGCGGCCCCCCAAACAGCTCGAACGCAAAACAGATAATGATAGCCACTATTGAAATAATTCGATTCCCACCTGGAAAACCATACAGCTTCACAAGCATATCCTCCAATATCAATTATTATTCTTCCGCTGTTTTATGCTTTTCTAACCACCTTTGTGCCCACTGCTCGGCCTGCTGTGGTGTTTGTAATTTCCCCTCCAATTGGGCGATATACAGCTCTTCTGCCAACTGCCCCAGGCCGGGACCCGGCACTGCACCTAATCGAATTAAGTCGTGACCGTTGAGCAGCGGCTTCGGCCTTAACTCAACGTCACCCAACGCCCTTATTCTCTTACGCAAATTTACTAATGCAACGGTACCTGCCCCGCCGTCACCTTCGGCCTTTTGAATTGCCCTTTGCAGCTCGTACAGGTCGTGGAAATACGGCTCGGACAGAATCTTCTTCAAACTTGCCAACGACATCTGCTCATCAAGCAGCTCGCCTCTTTTGGCTAATAAGAATTTTATATGTTTGGTTTGATTTCTGCTCAGTTTCAGAAGCCTAATGGCCTCAATTGCGAATTCCGTCTGGCAGCCGGCTAAAAAACAGGCCAGTGACAACGCAAAATCAACCTTCTTTCTAAGTTGACCTAATATCTCAATCGCCGTTTTTCTGTGTTGACAAGACAATCCGGGAAAGACCGCATCAGCCAATCCGCTGTCAAACAGCATCGACGCCCCGGAAGCACGGTTGGGATTGACGAGTATTCCCTCCAATTCGATTGATATGCGTTCGCCGCTTATTTTCGTTATATTTTTTACATTGCTGCAAATCGCCGACCATGTCAACGGCTCAATCGCAAAACCTAATTGAGTCGAAAACCGCACCGCCCGCAGCATTCGCAGATAATCTTCGCTAAATCGCTCGGCGGGCCTGCCGATAGTTCGCACTATCTTTGCTCTAAGGTCGGCCTGGCCATCGACATAATCTATTATCTCTTTTTGCAGAGGGTCGTAAAACATCCCGTTTATGGTAAAATCTCTTCGACTGGCATCCTCAGCGGCATTGGCAAACTTAACTGCGCCGGGGTGTCTGCCGTCGGCGTAGTCGGCTTCGGTTCTGAACGTCGCAACCTCCACCTGCCGGTCTTCGACCAAAACAATGATTACTCCGAATTTTGCTCCGACTTTCAATGTGCGTCTGAACAATCCTATTACCTCTTTGGGCTGTGCATCGGTAGCAACATCATAGTCTTTGGCGCGTTGGCCCAACAACATATCGCGCACACAGCCCCCGGCCAACAACGCCTGAAAGCCGTTTCGCTTCAATCGCTTTATT
>CAZLIO010000030.1:0-15502 GCA_964559025.1 uncultured Pirellulales bacterium
CTCCCGGCAATCCGGGACGAATTTTCTTTAAGCCTGTCTCTGGGTGGTCTTGTTTTGGTCGTAATGCTTATGGCAAGCAACGGCATTCAGCCGCTCATCGGCCATTTGCGGGCTAATAAGCGCAGGCCGTTGTTTTTGCATCTTGGGCTGATTTTAGCCGTCAGTATTTGCCTGCTGGGCGCTCTGCCCAGAGGCAGCAGTGCCTTTTCTTTAATAATCTTGCTGGCCGTCGTCAGCGGCTGCGGAATTGCGATAGTGCACCCGGAAGGCCTGCGGGCGGTGCACCGGCTTAAACACCTTCCCCACGTGGTCAGCACCGCCGTATTTATGGCGGGCGGTTTTTTAGGATACGCGAGCGGTGGCGCAGTCTCTGCCTATCTCGTTTCTCGCTTTGGCCTGCAGGGTTTGTATCCTCTGGCCCTCTGTCCTCTTATCGGTATTATAATGGTCATATTCCTGAGAGTCCGCCTGGCGGTCGAGCACAAAGTAAGTAATAGAAAGAAAGATGGAGCGACGCAGAACCGGCTGCCTTTCTGGCTCATAATGACTATGGCAATACCCGCGGCTGTCTCTACGACCATTCTTGCAAACCTTCTGCCGACAGTATTAAACGAGCTTGGCTTCGAGCTTACCTTCGGCGGTTTTTCCGCAACGATGTTCGGTCTGGGAGGGGTTATAGGCTCTTTTGTCTGGGCAAATATCGCCCGCAAAAAGGACGAGCTGAAATGCTCAATCGCTTCACTTTTCCTCGTGATTCCTTTCATAGTCATTTACATTATATTCATAAATAACAGATCAGCTATATGGTTACTGTTTGGCGCCGGCTTCTGCGCAATCGCAGCTTACATATTGATGATAACTCTATCCAGACACGCCGCAGGATTGAGCCTCGGACAGCGAATGGGTTTTATGGTCGGCGGTACCTGGGCGCTGGCCAACATTGTTTTTATGGCCCTGCTGCCTGCCGCCGAACATTTCGGCACAAATTTTATCCTTAAGTTTACGCCTCTGGGCTATCTGTGCTCAGGTTTGTTTGGGCTTTTGGTTATGTTGAAGCTCCGAAGCCCTACCCATACAAAATTACCTGCTCCACAACCGACAGTAGAAAAGATACATTTCGATTGAATAAAGTCCAAAATTCGTTATAGTCTCGTCCTTTTCAAAAAAATTTTTACACAAAATCAGCTCTACGCGGTTATTAATGAGTAGAAAACTGGAAATTTTCAGGTTTTACCGAAGACTGGAGCATTGTAGATGAATTATTCGAAACGGGCCGAGCTCTTCAGGCAGCTAAGAACAAAGCATGCCGGATATCTGGCATCGGTCCTCTGGAAGCTGACGGGAGATAGAGAGCTTTTCACCGAGGCGATGCAATATGCACTGTTGGGTATGTGGCAGCATATAGAGAAGCTCAAAGGCAAAAAAGCACCCGCCTATATCTACAGGATTGTGCTTACAGCCAACTCCAAGGCCTGGCGGGACAGGATCGGCAGAAATGGGCATTTCAATAAAAATCAGGTTGATATCCAGGAAGCCCCTGATGAGAAGCTCGACAGGTCTGAATTAGTCACAATGGTCAGACGGGCAATAAGCCACCTTCCGGCCAAGCAGTCAAAGGCAATAGTGATGCGATACCTGGAGCAACAGGATTATGGGAATATTGCTGCCCAGTTACGTTGTACCCAGGCGAGTGCAAGGTCGCACGTTTCAAAGGCGATTGCAACTTTGAAAGGCAAATTGGCGACTTTAGCAGAACAGGAGTAATAAAATGAAAACGGATAAAATCGAAGATATCCTGAAAACCATCGGCGCCGAAGACATACCGGCCGACGTGCAAAGAATCGCCGAACAGACCTCGATAGACTTTGACAAAACTCTGACAGAATCAAGACAACCCAGGCAGCATATTCTATTGAAGTTTCTCACAAAGAGCCAAATTACACGACTGGCAGCCGCGGCTATGGTAATTATTGCCGTGCTTTTTGGACTCAATATTATTGGCCACAATGGTGTCGCCTGGGGCGAGGTCCTTGACAATATCCAAAAGGTTGGGGCATTTGCATACCGTATGAAACTGAATATGATCGGGATGCTCAATGAAAAAGAAAGTGTGGAATTAGAAGCCGAGGGCTGGGTTTCAGAAAAGAATGGCATCCGCACAAACACATACAGAGAAGGTAAACTGCGCACGAAAGGTTATCTTTCGATAGCAGACCGGGTGGCTGTAACGGTTATACCTGGGCAAAAGACGTATTTGCGTATGACGTTAACTGATGAGCTTTTCGAGAAGGTACAGAAGGAATTTTATGACCCAAGAGAGCTCGTCGAAGAGTTCATGAAGTATGAATACACCAAACTGGGACGCAGTAAAATCAACGGAATCGAGGTTGAAGGTATCGAGTGCCGCGATCCCGGAATTGCAAGAGGTGCAGTTGCAGAAATTGCAGGAGAGATGATTGGCAATGTGGTCGCGCGCCTTTGGGCTGCCGTCGAGAATGATTTGCCCGTAAAGTTCCAAATCGAAGTTTTTTCCAAAGATGGTGAAAAGGCGCTCGATGTGGTCACGTATGGGTACCAGTGGGATATTAAGATTGACCCGCGCGAGTTTGAGCCTGACATACCGGATGATTACAAGCTGGTCGCTGATGTGGAGCTCTCGGCGGATGAGAAAAGCGTCGTGGAGGGATTAGCTTTCTTTGCTGAGTATGCTTCTGGGAGGTATCCGAGTGATATGTCGGCGATGACGATGTCGAGGGAGCTTCGCGCCGGGCTGTTAGCAACATTCGGTGGCGAGCCCCCCTGGCCTCCAAAACCGGGAGATGAGAAGAGGGTATTTGGGTTGGAGATGGCTATTCGGTTCTGTGCAGAATTAGTAATGGAAGATAAAGACTTTGCATACTACGGCGACAAGGTAACGGTGGAGTTCCCCCACGCCGTTCTGATGCGGTGGAAGATCGAAGATGGCAAGTACAGGATAATCTTTGGGGACTTGACTGCAAGAGATGTTAGCGCTGGGGAATTAGCTCAGCTTGAAGCTATGCCCTTGAACACCAGGCCCAAGGCCATTAAACCGCAGCCGGCCGACCGGGCAGAGGGTACGGCACTTACAGGATTAAAGCTGACCTGGATTCCCGGCGCCGGCGCCACCGGGCACAAAGTGTACTTCGGCGCCAGAGCAGACCAAATGTCAATGCTGGATGAGGTGACAACCGATTATGCCGGACTGCCGGAACTAAAAAGAGGTACCATATATTACTGGCGCGTTGACGAAGTCCAGCCCGATGGCTCTGTCGCAACCGGAGATATTTGGAGCTTCAACACCGGCAGACTCATTGCCTGGTGGAAACTTGATGATGGCTCCGGCAATACTGCTATCGATTCAAGCGGCAACGCACACAATGGCACGCTCATGGGCGATACAAGCTGGGTCGATGGCATAGATGGGGCCGCCCTTGCCTTCGACGGTGACGGTGACTGTGTGGATATAGGTAAAGACCCGAGTTTCGACATCACCCAGCAAATCACAGTCTCGGCCTGGATAAAGGTCAACGAGTTCAACAGAAATTGGCAGGCCATTGTTGCTAAAGGGGACAGGGCCTGGAGGCTGCAAAGGAACGTCGGCGAGAGCACGCTCGAATTCGCCTGCTCCGGACTTGTTGTCCCGGGCACCGATTGGGGACAAATCTTCGGCACCACAGACGTCAACGATGGACATTGGCATCACGTTGCGGGAGTATATGACGAAGAAAAAATATATTTGTATATAGACGGCAGCCTGGATGCCTCAGCCGAAGCACCGGGAAATATACGCGTTAATGATGAGCCGGTTTACATCGGCGAAAACTCGCAGACGCCGAACCGCTTCTGGAACGGCCTAATTGACGACGTCCGCATATACAGCTACGCCCTGAGCGCTGAGGAGATTTCAGAAATCGCTCAAAATGCACTACTCCTTTCGCTGCCTAAATAGGCCCGGCGATAGCTGCTATGCGAAAAAGATTGAAGAAAATTGTGTGTGAATCGTTTTATATTAAAGTAGAGATTCAAATGAAAAAAAGGAGATTGAAATGAAAAACTTAAAGAAACAATGTTTTATGTACGCACTTGTACTCCTGATTCTGGTGTCCTCAAGTAGCTTTCAGGCACAAGCGGCTCAGGCCGAATCCCAGACACGGTACCATGGTATTGAAATAAATGGGGTACTGTGCGGATACGTAGAGGCCAATATTTCGCCTGCGGTAATAGATGGTAAAGATATGACGTTGGAGGATGAAAATGTATTTGTGATGCTCTCTGCGCTCGGGAGCGAGTTCAATACGGAAGTTAAATCACAAAGCTACATCGACCCTGCGACCGAGGGCTTCACCTATTTAAATACTGATGTTTCACAGGGACAAATAAAGCTGGGTATAAAGGTGGTAATAGAAGATAATATCGCTCATTACACTTCTACAATGAGCCCAAAGCCGAAAGACATAGAGCTCTCACCGGATGTTATGCTTGGCGAAACACAGCTTTTCTCACAACTGACAAAGGATTTCACGGGCGGCAAAATACAGAAGAAGAGGTATAAAACACTGGAAGTTATGGATGGGGAAATCCAGGAATCAACATACACAAAAATAGGAGATGAAGACCTGGAGCTGGCAGGAAAGACTTATAATGCGATTATTCTTGAACAGCTCAATCATAAAACAGGTTTGAAAATAAAATGGTGGGTTGATACAGAAACCAGCCACATGCTCAAAGCAGACCTCCCTAACGGCCGGAAGATATATTTAACTGACCGCTCGGTTGTAGATAGGATTAAGCTGGCGAAAGTGGACGATAACCTCTTTGCCAAGGTCAACGTGGCAATTGCGGATGTTCAAGCCATATCATACATGAAGGTCAAAGCAAGCGTTGAGCCTACAGGATTGTGGGTAACCCGGGAGGGTCTTAATATAACCGGCCAGCGTTTTACCGGCACTATAAATGACAATCTGGTCGAAGGAATTTTCGAGATTGAACATAAGCGGTATGATGGTTCGGATGCCCCGGCTTTTCCTCCGGATTTCAGCAAAGACCAGTCCCTGAAAAAGTATCTCGAACCGGAGGAATTGCTCGAATCGGATGACCCTGTCCTCATCAAAAAAGCACAGGAAATAACTCAAGGCTCAAAGGATTCCTGGGAGGCGGCTTGCCGTCTGAGCAAATGGGTTGCCGAGAATATTGGTTATGCGATTCCCGGCGGAGGAACTGCCCGCAAAACCTACGACATCAAAGCCGGGGAATGCGGGGCACACTCACTTCTTCTGGCCGCCTTTTGCCGGGCTGTGGGAATACCCGCAAGAGTTGTCTGGGGATGTATGTATGTACCCAATTATGGCGGGGCCTTCGGACAGCATGGATGGAGCGAAATATATATGGGCAAGGCCGGATGGATAACTGTCGATGCCACCGCCAATGAGACTGATTATGTCGATTCCGGCCACATCCGCATCGGTGAATATCAGTCCCTTGCTACTGCTCTTAATCCCAAAGAAATGGAAGTGCTTGATTTTAGGGCCGGTTCAATGAAAATGGGCCAGACGGAAGAACCTGCCTCCCAGATGTATAAAGCGTACGTGGGTGAATATACAAATCCCTCCACCAAAACTGTATTAAAGGTATTTGTTCAGGGTGGAGGCTTGGCCGTTGATATTCCGGGAAAAGTGGTCCTGGCCCTGAATGACCCCGACGAAAAAGGTTTATGGTATTGTAAATTGTCGAACCAGTTGTATTTCACGTTTAAGAGAAAATATCTCGGCTTTGGCAAAGTCGTGGAAATGGAGCTGCATCAAATTATCCCCCTGCCAAGAAAATCAGGGCCTGAAAAAGTAAATAATAATGTTCCCGAAAAATTCAGGCCATATCTCGGCACGTATTCACTTGCGGCCCTGCGAGCTGATTTTACAGTTCTTTATAAAGATGGCAGCCTCGCGGTGGACGACCCGCTCGAAAAGAAAACTATAAAACTGCAACTCCCAAATGAAAAAGGAAGATGGCTTGATGAATTTAATAAAAATACAATCTTCTTCGAGCTGGATAACCAGGGCAATGCCAAAACAATGAAGATAGATTCGGTTGACAAATTTACCCGGTGAAAACGGAGACATAACATGATTACTTTTGAGAAAAAAGAAGAGGCGGTACCAATCTGCCCACACTGCAAAAAAGAGCTTACAAATGTGTGGTTCCAGCAAATAAAGGGCGACCTCGGCAAGCGTTGTATCTACTTTTGCCCTCAGTGCAAGTCCTGTCTTGGCGTTTCTCAAAGGAAAGGTATCGCCCCATTTGGTTTGTGAGCCGGTATAAGTTCAAATACACAAAGCGGTCTCGTAATTATGAGGAGAAAAGCAATGAAGAGCACGACCCGGAAAAAACGGTTTCCACTTTATTTCAACGAGGGGCGTAGCAGAAGTTCGTCGCTTCGTACACAATTCCTATTGTTACTTTCTGTATGCGTTATGTTGGTTTTGCTGATGTCACCTTCTCTCAAGTCCACGGAAAATCAAGAAGACCCGCCTGCTAATGAAACATCCGCTGCATCAGGTGGCAGCTCAATTTTCCATGAGACTATGGTTGATATGGCCTGGCCCGAGGTGGAAGAAGCGGCCAACCAAGGCGCTATTATTCTGTTGCCGACTGCGGTAATTGAAGAGCACGGACCCCACATGAGCTGCGGCATCGATACCTATGGCGCCTATCTTACCTGCAAGCTCGTACGTCGAGAGCTTGAATCACGGGGCATCAAAACGCTTATCGCTCCACCCTTTTATTGGGGAATCAACGGAACGACACACGTCTTTCCCGGAACTTTTACCGTTCGAAAAGAAACGATGAAGGCCCTGCTGCACGACATACTCAGCTCGCTCAAAAGCTGGGGCTTTACCGACATCTTTAACATGAACTTTCACGGGGATGGCCAGCATTGCGTCACTATCTTTGAATCTATAATTGATGCACGCAACACCCTTGGTATCAATGCCTATTGTGTTCTGTCGGAAGAGGAAATCATACGTTACGGATTAGCTGGGAATGAGCCGTTCATTGTCACTCATAAATCCCCTCCTTCCGACGAGGCCCCTCAGGAATATCTGGATATTCACGCCGGAGCGGGCGAGACAGGCATCGTGGCCGCGTTCTTTCCCGACCAGGTCGATACGGACCTCGCAAAAACCCTCGAACCGACCAGGCTGACTTATAGTGATGTCGTAAATTGGCTTACGGATGCAAGGCGGGTAACTCCTTTAGGCTATCTCGGAGACCCTGCCGGTTTCGATGCCGAAGCAGCCAAAGAATATTTCCAGGCTGATTGCAAAATGATTGTCGATTCAATCGAAGACCGGCTAATAGCCAAATAAGCTCACCCCGCAAATGCAATGTTTACCCCAAAGGCCGGGCTTTTTGGCTCGGCCTTTTTCGCTCTTGCCTTAAATTGCCATGCAATTACAGCGAGCATCGAGTATCGAGCATCCAGCATCGAGAATCGAGTAAATTTCAATCAAAAACGCTGATACCTCTGCACAAAAATCAAAATTTTCAAAAAACTTTTATCTTCTTTGCTGACATCAAGTTACGAGAATCCCGAATCGAGAATCGAATCCTTTTTTCGCATCAAATACGCAGATAGCTCCAATTATAGAAGGCACGGCTTTCAGCCGAAAGCCGCAAGTCCGCATGTCATTTCGACAGTAGTCCCGAAGGGACTAAGTGGAGAAATCTATTAAAAATGTCATTCCTGCGAAAGCAGGAATCCAGAACCGAAATACGAGATACAAGACTTAATCTCTAATTCACTAATCCTCTAAGTATTGATTATCAAATTCAATTTTTCCATTACGATTCCCGATTACCTGACAAGACCTTTCGTGGCTCTGACCTTATTCTATCGCCGCATCCGCTACGGCTACCCCTTTCGCCGAATCCCACTCACTCAGGGCAAATATGCCATAGTTGACCCCGACGATTACGAGCGCTTGAGCAAGCACAAATGGCACGCGATTAAGAGCAAAAACACCTTTTATGCCACCCGGAGGATTCATCTGGGTAAAAACAAGTGGAAGCATATTAAGATGCATCGCGAGATTCTCGACCCGCCCGACCATCTATACGTCGATCATATCAATCATAAAGGCTTCGACAATCGCAAAGCGAACCTCCGAACGGCCACACACAGGCAAAACAGCTACAACAGGATACACTTCAGAAAGAATCCATCCTCAAAATATAAAGGAGTGAGCTGGAAGAAACGAACAAAGAAATGGAATGTTCAGATATGCCACAATGGTAAAAGCAAAACCATCGGCTCTTTCGACAACGAAATCGAAGCCGCAAAGGCTTATGATGAAGTTGCTCGGAAATACCATAAAGAGTTTGCCGTCTTGAATTTCGAATCCCCGCAGCTTCGTTTTGGCCAGGCAAAACGGCGGGGACCAACGCCCAAAGCAATCAATAATAAATCGTAAATACCGAAGATCCAGTGTCGTTTGACGGAGCGGAACAACGCCGCCAAAAAATACCATAGAGAATTTGCGGTACTAAACTTTGACACTTAGACAACAAAACTCCAACTAACTAATTAACCAATTCACTAATTATCTAATCGACACTCTCAAATACCCTTATACGCTTATGCCTTATGCTCTTGTACCCTTGACCTCTTTTCCCGGTTTATCTTCTTCCTGAACGTGCGTTAATCCAGACCTTCCCACAATTGTTTCCGGTACAATCACCTTCTAACTTGTGTCTCTAAAACACCTGTAGTTTCGGAAGGGTGATGCTTTTTCCAGCATAAAAACCTTTGTTTCAAATTTTACGTTAGACATGCTAAGCCAATTTTGTTATTTTATGATAAGATAGTTGATCATAGCCTAATCAAGATATAGCTATTGAAAAGAGGCAAATTTATTCATAAATGGTAAATAGGTGGAGGGATGATCGAAACGACCAAGAAATCTTCGGCACGGAAGCTTATGCAGGACAGGCAGAATAAACATTTCCGGGAAAGAGTACAAACTCGTGTTTTTGAAGTACTTTGGGGTGCCCATCCTGTAACCTTCGAGCACATCCTTAAACGGTCACTTAATTGTGATCCAGCCTTTTTGCTCGACGTTCTCCACGAACTCCAAGATACTAATTTTATCTCCTGCATAGAAAGCCATGAATCTCCTGTCAAATATTTTCTAAAAGCAACAGAACATTATCCGTGTCCAAAATCCACCCATTTTTGCCGAACTGCTAACATTAATTCTCTTTGCACTTCTCCGAATTCTCCCCAAATAGAATATTTGAAAGATTTGCTTAAAGAAATGCTTGATTCCTTTTTGGAGGCGTCACCAGTATATTCTCAGTGGTGGTTTTCTGAATCAATATATGAAAATCTAATTAAGCTTGTCTTGCACCTGTCTAAGCCTCATACACCCTTGGCCTTTCTTGGGTCTGGTACGCTTGGAGCTCTTTTATCGCATTTTTCTACCAATCCGGTAAACATCTTTGATGTTGACGGAATCTTGTTGGAAAGAATTAGTCGTTATTGTTCTAAATCGACTCAAACAATTCGCTATGACGTGTCAAATGAACCGGATAGCTTTTTTAAAGAAAAATTTCAACTTGTTTTTGTTGATCCCCCTTGGTCAAGCTCTATGTTGCGAACTTTTTTTGTTAGAAGCTCAACATTTGTGTCTGTCCGAGGCACCCTTGCAATTTCTTTCCCACCGGTTCTAACCAGACCTTCAGCTGAATCGGAGAGGAAGGAACTACTGAACCTGGCAAAAAGCCTTGGGCTTTCGCTTAAATTAACGTTGCCAAGTTTTACGGAGTATTCAGTCCCTGCCTTTGAACAAAATGCTTATGAACATTGTGGAATACACCTCCAAGAACCGTGGCGCAGAGGAGATCTATTTATATTTACTAAAACTCATCATAGCTCCTTGGATATTATGCCCTTAATTGAGAAAACTCCTGAATGGAATCAGTATAACCATGGAAAATGTAGACTGTTTCTAAAAAGAGATGGTCTTTTTGAAGATGGGCCACCATCAGTGCAGCCTGTTCCTGGCGTTGAAGATTTAATGTACAAATCTGCAAGCACGCGCATGGCTTCTTGGAAATCAGCATCTTTGGTTTCTACTCGTAATCATATTGCGCATGCCTATGGCAGAAAGGAACTATCCGCCTTGTTCGAAACAACTTTTAGTCAGAATCTTGACAATTATGAGAATGAGGCAGCTTTTGCCGCTATGATACTTGCGGAAATTAAAGAAACCATCTTTTCAATGTTGAACATTGACAACCCATAAAAGAACACAGTCAGAAAATGAGACTGAGTAATTGTTACAATATAAAACGATCCGCGAAAGACTTAGAGAAATGGGAGCGCAATTTTTTAGCACAATATGCTCTAAAGGCTGCAGAAAGGCGAGGAAACCTGAAGGAGAAATTTAGGGATAGTTGCACACCATCACCTTTGGAGCATCGAACTGGCTACCACAGAGACCGCGATAGGATTTTATGGTCTAAAGCATTCAAAAGATTGCAGCACAAAACGCAAGTATTTCCACATTATGTAGAAGACCATTATAAAAGGCGACTTACCCATTCGCTTGAAGTTGCCCAGATTGCCACAACAGTTGCTCGAGCTCTAAGACTGAACGAAGTTGCCACAGAAGCTATTGCTCTTGGTCATGACTTAGGTCATACTCCCTTTGGTCATGCTGGTGAAAGTGCATTAAACAAAATCCTTAACTTGAAGCTAAAAGTTATAAACACAAACATACAAGAACTCAAAAATACAATCCGTAACGAACTCAATAATCATTCTGTAGATAGCGATGATAATTTACCAATACCAATATTCGGATTCGACCATTGTGTTCACGCGATAGAAGTTGTATCCAGAATTGCGAAAGAATACGATAATGAGACTAACCACGGTGGTCTGAACCTTACATTTGATGTCAAAGATGGAATTTTAAAGCATATGTGTGAGCGTGCAAAAGATAAGGAGCAGAGACCCTACTCAAATATTCCTGACATTGTAAAATTTTCTGAGTATAAAATCTTTGGAACTAATAAAGGCTCTTTAGAAGCTCAGTGTGTTTACTTCGCAGATAAAGTTACATACCTTCTTGGAGATATCGAGGATGGTGTGCGATCAGATATTTTAAAATACAAAAAACTTAATAAGGATCCTTTCTTTGCTGAACTTAGCAAAAAATATCAGTATCATCGTAAAGATACAAAAGAAAAACTTAAACTCGAAAGCAAAGATGATTTTATGCTATTTCGAAGCAAAGTTTTAACAACTCTGATCTTAGATTGTATAGACAATGCAAAGAAAAATATTAAAAAAAATGGTTTAGAGAAAAAGAATGTTGACGAAGTTCTGTCGAACAGCGAAAGAATAGTATTTCTATCGCATGATTTAAGCAATTCTTGGAAAGTCTTTTACAAAAAGTGGATGATGAGTTATCTCTTCAAAAATGATCGTGTTATTGCTTGCTCTTTCAAAGCCGAAAAAATTGTGACTGATTTATTCAATGCTTACTTCGAAAAGCCAGATTTGATAAACTCCGAATACTATGAACACTGCGAAAAGGTTTATAAAAAGTTAGGTATTTCTGATGAGAAATTCTTGAAGTTAATAATAGTTCGTAACTATATTGCAGGAATGACAGATCCGTTTGCATCAGACCAACATGCCAGACTTTACATGGCTTTAGAACGCATAAGATTTTGACATCCTTGCATTACCCAAAACACAACTCCCGTCAATCAGAAGAATTCTGCGCTTTTCGTGAAATTTTTTTAATAAAAAGGATTTGCATAATGGTTTTAGCCGATATATAATGGTGAATATGAACGGAAATTGCACATTTTGTTCTACCTTCCAGGCTATTCTTAGCCTTAGCCTGCTGCTATTGCGCCGCCTGCCCCCGCGTCTCACGACGCAAGACGTGGCGGCGGGCCAGGCGCAATAATACACTTTCCCCAACAAAAATCTATTTTTACCAATCTTTTTAACCAGGGATTAGACAGACTTTACTTATTTTTTATTTGTGTTTAGTCCGTGTTAATCTGCGGAATCTGCGGTTAAAAAAATAATTCGTGGCAATTTGACCCTGCCTGCGGCATAATTGGCCTCAAGGTAAAGATACCGATTGAGAATTAGCCACGAATTAACACAAATGGGCACGAAGAAAAGAAAAAAATTAGAGTAAATTCGTGGAAATTCGTGGTTAAAAATATAAATCTGTGCAATCTGTGGTTTCAAAATTGGAGAAAAAGCAGATGTCAAAAGAAAAAGTTCAAATTTTCGACACAACGTTACGGGACGGCGAGCAGGCGGCCGGGACACGTTTGGGTGCAAGAGAGAAGCTGGAAATCGCCCGTCAGCTCGTTCGCCTGAACGTCGATATCATCGAGGCGGGCTTCCCGGCCTCCTCGCCGGAAGATTTCGAGGCCGTACGCCTGATATCCGAACAGATTGAAGGCCCTGTCATTTGCGGCCTGACCCGGGCCATAAAGAACGATATTGAGGTCTGTCAAAAGGCCCTGAAAAAGGCCAAACGCTCGCGTATCCATACCGGTATCGGCGTATCTGAGATTCACATCGCGGGCAAGTTCGCAGATGACAAATACGGCAGGACGATGGGCGAAAAGCAAGCCACTATCCTTAAGATGGCCGTCGAGGCGGTCAGGCACACTGCTCAATATACCGACGATATCGAATTTTACGCCGAAGATTCCGGGCGGGCCGACCGGGCCTTTCTTTACGAGGTTCTTGAGGCCGTTATTGATGCGGGCGCTACCGTCGTCAACATCCCCGACACTACCGGTTATTCGATGCCGGAACAGTATGGCGCTCTTATCCGTGACATACGGGCCAACGTGCCGAACATCGCCAAGGCGATAATCAGCGTGCACTGCCATGACGATTTGGGAATGGCCGTAGCGAATTCATTAGCCGGCGTAAAGAACGGCGCAAGACAAGTGGAAGGTACTATAAACGGCGTGGGCGAGCGGGCCGGCAACGCCGCCATTGAAGAGGTAGTAATGGCTATCCATACGCGTCGCGACTTCTTTGAAGAGGTCCAAACGAGCATCAACACCCGCGAGTTCTATCGAACTTCCCACATGGTTTCGGATTTGTTAGGTATGCCGGTTCCCGCCAATAAGGCGGTTGTGGGGCGTAATGCTTTTGCCCACAGTTCCGGAATTCACGTGGACGGATTTCTGAAGAAGCGGGAGACTTATGAGATTATGAGGCCTGAGACCATCGGCCTTGACCAGAGCCGTGTTGTTTTGACGGCTCGGACGGGACGTCACGGCCTTCAACATCGCCTCGAAGAGATGGGTTATACATTATCTAAAGCAGAGCTGGACAAGACATACGAGCGGTTTCTGGCCGTTGCTGATAAGAAAACTGAAGTCTTCGAGGATGACCTTGCGGCCATCATCAGCGACGAGATTCACGTGCTTGCGGAGCCGATGTATGAGCTGGTGTACCTGCACGCTACCGGCGGTTCCGGCACTTTGCCCACGGCAAGTGTCAAAATAAAAACCAAAGACGAAACAAAACAAGCTGCTGCATGTGGTGATGGCCCGGTGGACGCGGCGTATGAAGCTATAAGAGAAGCCACGGGCCTTTCGCCGAAGCTCGAAAACTATTCAATCAGGGCCGTTACCGGCGGTAAAGAGGCACTCGGCGAAGCCACCGTAAGAATCAAAGACAATGGCAGAACCTTCATAGGCCGGGGCATATCCACTGATATTATCGAAGCCAGTGGAAAGGCATATATTGATGCCATCAACAGAATGGTCGCGGCACAGAATAAAGGCGAACAGCCGGAAGTAGAAGTGGAACTATAGTCTTGGATATTCGAAATACTAAATCCGAAACTCGAAATTCATCCTTCGTAGTAATACTACGGATAACGGACAAATTCACCTGTACTCGCGTTACCGCAGGTGCGAGCAAGTGATAGAAATTCAAAAATGGTTTTGGATACTTGATGCTTGATGCTCGATACTCGTAAGAATAGTAAGTGGTTAACTGGTGAGTAGTTAATAAAGACACAAGGCAGATGACGGAAGATAAGGGACGGTCAAGAGAGAAATATCGAATATCGAACCCCGACTGACAGCATCGGGACAGGCAAGAAATATCGAATGAAGAAAGAGTAAAAGCTATGGGTATGACTATTACTGAAAAGATATTGGCGAAGGCGGTCGGCAAGGAAAAAGTGGTGCCGGGTGAGCTTATCGATGCGAAGATTGACATTGTTCTGTGTGTTGATGTTACGACACTGCCGGCGATTTCGATGCTCGAAGAAAAAGGTATCGATAAGGTGTTCGACCGAGAAAAGATTGTTGTAACGCCGGACCATTTTCAGCCGGCCAAGGACATCAAAAGCGCCGAGCTTCATAAACGGCTCGACGGCTGGGCAAAACGACACAATATAAAATACTATTACAAGCTCGGCAGGGCCGGCGTCTGTCATGCACTGCTGCCGGAACAGGGACATATTCGGCCGGGCGAAGTTATTGTCGGGCCGGATTCGCACACGTGCACCTACGGAGCGTTTGCGGCGTTCAGCACAGGTATCGGCTCAACGGATGCGGCGGCGGCAATAGCGACGGGACAGCTATGGTTCAGGGTGCCGGCTTCGATAAAGATCGTCCTCAACGGTTCGCTTGGGCCCGGTGTCTATAGCAAAGATGTTATCCTTGCTGTCATCGCGAGAATCGGCACGGATGGTGCGCTTTATAAGGCGATGGAATTTGTTGGGCCGGCGCTAAAAGATATGTCGATGGAAGCACGAATGACTATAACAAATATGGCCATCGAGGCCGGTGGTAAAAGCGGGATAATCGGCTTCGACGATGTAACCAAACAATATCTCGATGAGCATCTGAAAGATAAAACAGATTATACTGTCTATGAATCCGACAGTGACGCCCAATACGATGCGGCCGAAGAGTTTGACTGCTCTGCTATTGAGCCGATGGTTGCTCTGCCGCACCTGCCGAGCGGCGGCGTGCCTGTCAGTGAATGTGCCGGCAAGGAAATGGACCAGGCGTATATCGGCAGCTGTACGAACGGGCGAATCGAGGACCTGCGAATCGCAGCGGAAATCCTCAAAGGAAAAGAGGTTGCCATTCGCACGCTGATTGTTCCGGCGACGCCGGTTATCTGGAAGCAGGCAAAAGACGAAGGGCTGTTCGATATATTTTACGAGGCCGGCTGTGTAATCGCCTCACCGACTTGCGGGGCGTGCCTGGGCGGCTTTATGGGTGTGCTGGCCGCGGGCGAAAAGTGCGTCAGTACGACGAACCGCAATTTCGTTGGCCGAATGGGACATCCGGAAAGTGAAGTCTATCTGGCCAGCCCGGCAACGGCGGCAGCGAGCGCGGTAGAAGGGAAGCTTGCCGACTGCAGGAAATACATGCAGTCGAAATCCTAAATCCTAAGCTCTAA
>CAZLIO010000031.1:0-3745 GCA_964559025.1 uncultured Pirellulales bacterium
CGAATATTATATAAAAAATGGTTTTTTTGAATCTGTGGATGGCGAGATTCTCTATTGTATGATCGGTCATTTCAGACCAAGGAGAATCATTGAAATTGGTTCGGGTTACTCTACGTATCTCGCAGCAAAGGCAATATTGAACAATCAAAAAGACAATCACGATTATTTGTGTGATCTGACAGCAATAGAACCATTCCCAAACAAGATTCTGCAAAAAGGCTTTCCTGGTCTGTCCCGTTTAGTGCAAAAACCCGTGCAGGAAGTTCCTTATTCCGAATTTGAGAGGTTACGTGATAATGATATGCTTTTGATCGATTCAAGCCATGTTTTGAAAATAGACAGCGATGTACAATATTTATATTTGGAAGTACTTCCAAGGCTTGATAAAAAGGTGCTCATTTCTTTTCATGACATATTTTTGCCAGCACCTTATCGCAAGAAATGGGTTCTAAAAAACCATTGGTTCTGGAATGAGCAATATTTGCTTCAGGCATTTCTCACGTTTAACTCCTGTTTTGAGATTTTGTGGATGGGTAGCTATATGCATTTAATGCACTCCGAGGAACTGAGGTCTGCATTCAGTTCCTACGACAAGGAACGAGACTGGCCAGGAAGTTTCTGGATACGAAAGGTGAAATAACACAGTTGGGTTTGAAGGCCAGTTTTCGAGAGCTTTCGCTCCAAAGTGACTACATCAGTTAGAAGCAGGCTATAAAAGGTATGAAGGGCAAGAATATTGTGCAAGCAGCCAAACATGGATAAGACAAAGGCGATTATACTGGCCGGCAGTTGGGACTTTGGCCGTTGTCCATTGGCATCGCGTTTGCCCACAGCCTTGTGGCCGGTAGCAGGAAAATCCGTATTGGAGCATCTGCTAACTTCTTTAGCCAATCAAGGTATAAAGCAGGCAACAATCTGCTCCAGCTTTGATAATTCACTGCTGGAAGAATCAATCCACGTCGATAATCGTATGGAGGTGAATTTTCTGGACGAATCCCTGCCGGTCGGCGCTGCAGGTTGTATTCGTGATGCCGCCATTGATGAAACAGATGCCTTAGGTTCCCGCAAAGCGGAGACGCTTTTGGTGTTTCCTGCCAGCATAATACGTCCCCCCAAAATTGATGTGTTGATAAATGCACACCGCGATGGTCAGTCCGATTTGACTGTGATGTTAAATCCTGACTGCGGGAATGCGGATACGCACGCTTCTGAGAGGCGTGGTAAATCGTTGGGCGAACCAGCAGGAATTTATGTTTGCCGAACCGGCATCTTGAAACATATCCCGAAAGCAGGTTACTTCGATATCAAGGAAGGCTTAATTCCTGAAATGCTTCGTGCCGGCAAGACTGTTCACGTGGCAACGTTGCCAAATCACGCTGGCAATTTCCGGGATAGGCAAGAATACCTATACGCCATCGCCAATTATCTTGAAGGCGCTCCAAAACTGAATTCGGACCTGAAACCCTGCAGGGATGCCGATTCGCAAACAATGTGGATAGCGGCTAATGCCAAAGTTGAGCCGGGTGCGCGAATTTACGGGCCGGCCGTTATTATGGATGGCGCCTGCATCTCAAATGACGCGGTCATTCTTGGGCCGACTATACTCGGAAACAATGTCACTATCGGCAAAGATAGCGTTGTAGTAAACAGCGTGCTATGGGATGGCGCACAAGTAGGGCCAAATTGCCAAATCCAACAATGCATACTCGACTACAATGCGGCTTTGCGAGCTAATACTGTTGCGGAAGAAAAATCCATATTATTCAAACCGAAAGGAATGCTGGAACGTTTGGCCGGCCAAGCTTTAGAAGTTGTGCAACATAACGCGAGTAGATTACAGATTGCATTGCAGTTGCCACTTCGTAAAATCAATGAAAAAATGCCAAATTGTGTGCGGTCGCACAGAACGAAAATTGTATCATGGCTTGCAGGAGGTCTCGTTCTAATTGCATTTCTTTGGTCTTACTGGCCCGGCTTTGCCGACCTTTGGAAGTTATGGCAAAGAAGTGATGAATACTCTTCCGGCCTTTTAGTGCCTTTCCTGGCTGTTTATATTCTGTGGTCAAGGCGTAAGACAATCACTCAGTGCAGAATAAGACCTTCCATGTGGGGTTTGTTTGCCTTCGTGGCGGCGCAGGGCATCAGGCTGTTTGGGCTGTTCTTTATGTACAGCTCAGCAGAAAGATTATCTATTATTCTAAGTGTTGCTGCACTGGTACTGCTTCTGTTTGGCTGGCAGCTTCTCCGAGGGGTATCTACGGTATTATTGTTCCTATGTTTAATGCTCCCCTGGCCTAACCGTGTCCAGTCGGCTGTGACGCTGCCTCTACAACATTGGGCTACTTCGTCAGCCGTATTTTGTCTGGAAATGGTGGGCTACGAGGTCGTACGAGAAGGCAATGTTATCAATATCGGCGATGCAAGTGTTGCGGTTGCTGAGGCGTGCAATGGTTTGAGAATGGTCACCGCCTTTTTTGTGATTGGCGGATTGGTTGTTCTGCTGATTAGACGAACATGGTGGGAGAAACTGATAGTCCTCGTTTCAAGCCTGCCCATTGCTTTACTGTGTAACACCGTGCGATTAGCAATCACAGCGGTATTTTTCACAGTACTTCAAGGCGATTACTGGGAAACAATATTCCACGACTTTGGTGGATATGCGATGATGCCGTTGGCCCTTGCGGCGGTAATTGGTGAGCTTTGGCTTTTGACAAAACTTACGATGCTTCCAAGCAAAGAAGAAGCAATAATAATCAAACGACAAAATAGATAAGGAGTAATAGAAATGAACGATTTGGAGAAATATCATGATCAGGTGATTGGACAAGAGCTTATTAGTTTTGAAACTCCACCTGAACCTGAGGGCCAGAGCATATCCAATTTAATTGCCGGCATACTTCACCACTGGCCTTTGGTGCTTGTGACGTTTGTGGTGATTTGTGCTATTGGTATTCCAGCAGTATGGTTTCTGATAGAACTTCAATACCGTGCCATTGCGTCAATTCGGGTGGCACCAATCATTCCTAATGTCCTTTTCAGCGACATGGACTCTGAACGTGTAATGCCAATGTACGAGAACTTCAAGACTGACCAGGCAAGGCTTATCACAGTAGATCAAAGAGTGCTTCAATGGGTGGCAGACGACCTGTCAGACAAAGGGCTTAAGTTCTTTGAGAAGAGAGGTCCTTTGTCTGAAAAAGCAGTCGGTTTAGTGAAAACTCTCCGTCAAGCAGTAGGTGAGAAAATTTTTAATACGGTATTTCCCGAAAAACCAGCCGACCCAATTGAGGTTCTACGACAGGCAATAACTAAGAAAATTATTACTGCTATTCCGGTCCAGCGCAGCGAACTGATAAACATTAATATGGTAGACAGCGATCCCAAAGAAGCGGAACAAATAGCAACTTCTTTTCGCATGGCTTATATGGCTGTAGAAGGTTCCAGGTCATCACAGGGGGAAGATCAAAAGCTGCAGCTTTTAGAAAACCAGCGCCGAATATATGAAGATAAATTACAACTACAAAGTGAAAGCCTCCGGCAATTGGCGCAAGAGTATGGCAGCGTAGAGTTAACTCAACGCCAGGATATTATGATCCAACGAGTTGCAATTCTACAAGAGCTCGCAACAAAATTAGACGCTAACAAGGTCCTTTTAGAGATAAAAATAGAGCTCCTCGAAAAAACTAAGGACAGGAAAACTCTACAGAGAGCCTTGCTGGAAAGGCGGCACACATTTGTTCAGGAG
>CAZLIO010000031.1:3755-15076 GCA_964559025.1 uncultured Pirellulales bacterium
ACATTTTGATTCAAATGTTGACCGAGCGGATAGCTCAATTAGAGGAGGAGCTTATTTCCGCCGGCCAAATTCTGTCAGACGACAATCCAAAACTTAAACAGAGAGCCGAGCTTTTAGAAGTTTTCAAGGCTAAACTGGAAGAAAATCGTGAGAAGGTTGAAAAAACTTTTAATGAAAGTGTAGCTGAAGAGCTAAGCGAAAATAGAGAGGCTGAACTTGCCGATGCAAAACTTGAGCTGCAGGGATTAATTGCCCAGAGAGAGATATTACAGGCTAAAATAGACAAGGAAGACATCAATACAATAGAGCTCGGTCGTAAACAATTAGCCATTATAGAGCAACAAGAGCAGCTGGCTCTTACCAAGGAGGTGTTAGTTACTATCCGGCGGCGTATTCAACAGATGGAGATGGAAAGAAAACGGCCGGCGCGGATATCTGTTCCTTATGAAACCACAGTTTTTCCTGTGCCAAGCAAGCGCATTAAATACACAATTGCCCTTATGTTTGGTGGAATGGCTTGTGGAATGCTGTTGGCTTTTCTAAAAGACAAAGCAGACCTGCGCTTGCACACACCCAATGATGTAACTAAACGCATCGGTATTCGAATAATCGGGACCACCACGAGCTCACACACCGTCAAACCGGCTCTTCTTCCGGGACAGATAGCCGAAGACTTCCAGACCATTCGCACTAATTTAGGGTTACTGGATGGTGAAGGGATACCAAATAAACTGGTTGTTACAAGCCCGGAGACACAGGAGGGCAAAACCACCTTTTCCATTAATCTGGCAACAAGTTTGTCAAGGTCTGGGAAAAAGGTTTTGCTTATAGACGGCGACTTGAGAAAACCGGATATTGCACGTTTTCTGAATCTCCCAAAGGTCTCAAAGGGATTGCAGGATGTACTTTTAGGGAAAGAATTTGACCAGGCTGTTTATACTATACCTTCAACCGGCCTGGATGTGCTGGCGTCGGATTCTCACAGCGGTATGGATGCTTTCGAACTAATAGCTTCGCCGATAGCACGCCGGCGAATAAACGAACTAAGCGAAAAATACGATCACGTGATTATTGATACTCCTCCGGTACTGGTCTTTCCCGATGCGCTTATATGGGCTAAGTTTGGAGGTGCGGTTATTTTGACCAGCTTCGCGGGTAAAACTACTACACCAGAGCTTAGAAAAGCAAAGGAACGACTAACGCAAATAGATGCCAGGGTGCTGGGTACAGTACTAAGTAATGTCCAAGTTGAACAGAGTTACTCCCATCGTGAATACGGTTATTACGCACAAAGTGCCCAATCAAGGAAAGATATTAAGCGAGCCAGGAAAAAACTGCTGGATCTTGTCCAAGACATAGAAGTCAATGCCAACGAGCCCCGCCCGTCGAAGACGGGACGGGGCGAGACCAGGGCTTCGGAGTAAAATCGATCGGCTGAAGATTATTCGCGGGAGCCAAATTCTTAATCCATCAATGAATCTGATTATCATACATAAAGACGGTCCGCCGGTCACAGATGCAGACGGCAGCGGTGATAATCTACTTCGTTTTGCACTGGCCAGCGAGCCTATTGCCGGCGTCATTCTCGATGGCTTGAGCAGATGCTTACCCCCGCTTTCGCGGGGGCAGGCTTACCCCTGCAACAGGAGCGGTTGGGGCCACAACAGAAAGGTTGTTTGCGCTATCCCGGAAGAATGGAACATTGAGTCCGCCTTTAAAAAGCGGATGTACCCATCTCGAAAACCGAAGTTAAAGAAAATATCTTATGCGGAAAATGTTCCAATCCTCCCACAGTTCCTGCCCAAAGCCAAACGAAGCTCATGGTTTGTCGTTTCCAACGGGCGGTTTGCTACGCGAATTGATAGCCGGCTTCTTCAAGCCGCCATAGGCGGACTGGCTAAAATCCAGGCAGACGTGGTGGCGGTTAATGTCGCACCTGTGCTGCTGGGTAAACGAGAAAAAATGCGATTAACGGCGCAGGGCAAGGTAGCGGGATTCCGTCGATTGTACTGTGATTCGGCCGAATTCGCTCCCGTTTCTACCGATTGGCCTCATCATCTTTTTGTTAGAACTAATGTTCTCGAGAAGGTTCTTGCCGGTTGCGCTTTGCCTCAATCCTTTGCCACACTTTTAGAAAGGTGTCGGTCGAATGCAGTGAGGCTGCGAGCAATTAAGGTAGGCGGAGCCGTGTTGGATTTAGAAACACAAGATGGTTTGCTGAACTTTTGCTGGGCCGGCATTTCGAAAATTCGATCCCTGCCGGCAACAAGCAGGGACGGGGCACATACTATATCACGGGATTCAAGATTAGTCGGAAAAGTTCTGTTAGGAAAAAACGTTTATATTGGCTCGAAAGCAATCGTGGTGGGCCCAGCCATCATTGGTGATAATGTTAAAATTGAACAAGGAGCGGTAATAAGCTCATCAATCATTGGCCCGGAAGTCTTAGTGCTGCAGAATCAATTTGTGCAGAACCGCATTGTAAAAGGACCTTTTTCATTTAAGGTTGTCGATGCTCGTATCGATGCTCGCCCTGGAAACTCGAAGCTCGGGCGTCCAGCCTCCAGTTTCGATACCAGCTTCGACAACGCCAAACAAGATTCTACACCTCCAGTAAGCCTTAGTTCAAAGCAAATTTGCCGCTCGCGTCTATTCGACCTGGGCCGCAAACAACGCATCGAAGACAGCTACCGCAGCTGGCCGAGGATCTCTTACGCAGGAAGCTTTAAGCGAATTGTTGACTGTTTCGCCGCAGTAATAGTGCTTGTTCTATTCGCTCCCATAATGCCCTTCATCGTCCTGGCAGTAAAATTAACTTCCCCAGGCCCGATATTTTTTAAGGATAAACGACAGGGACTCTATGGAAAAACATTCAACTGTCTAAAATTCAGAACAATGCACCTCGGTGCAGATAAGATACAAGATAAATTGCGATTCGTCAGTCAAGTCGATGGCCCACAATTCAAGATGGCTGATGACCCGCGAATCAGCGCCGTCGGAAGATTCCTGCGAGAGACATATCTCGACGAGATACCTCAATTCATTAATGTTCTGCTTGGACAGATGAGTGTTGTCGGTCCAAGGCCTTCTCCTGAACCGGAGAATATGTTGTGTCCATTTTGGCGTGACGCCCGACTATCGGTTCGGCCTGGAATCACAGGGCTCTGGCAGATTTACAGAACCCGTCAGCTAATGAAAGACTTCCAGGAATGGATCTATTATGACACCAAATATGTCAGAAATCTGTCGCTAAGCATGGACCTGTGGATATGTTGGCAAACAGCCAAAAAGCTGGTTGATAACTTCATCAGTCAATTTTAAGTCAGAAGTCAGAAGATAGAAATCAGAAGCTGGAAATCAGATGTCAGAGTTCAGATTTCAGACCTCAGACTTCTGATATCTGTCGTCCGTTTAATTAGAAAGGGTAAGTAAATGCCTCAAAGATATTTTAACTGGAAATTGGCAATTGTCCTGGTAATCGGCTTTGTTATTTTGGGCTCCATCGCCTTTGGACTGCGCCAATGGCAGAAAGCTAACAGGGCCGAACAGGGACTCGTCCTCGGCAATAAAGCATACGATGAACAAAGGTGGGAAGACGCGGCAAGGGATTTAGGCAGGTATCTCAGTGTTGAGCGGAATGATGTTCCCACATTGCTTAAATATGCTGATGCACAGCTTAAAATCAGGCCTTCTAAACGCATCAATGTTCAACAAGCCATAGAAGCTTATCGAGCCGTTTTGAGGGCAGACAAAAACAATTACGAAGCCGCTATGCAGCTTACCGAGATATATTTAATGATGGGTATGGCCGGCGAGGCCGAGTTAATTGCCGGCAGACAGCTCGAAACAAATGATGACCCTAAACTTCGCAGGATGTTGGCCCTGGCCCTGGCCAGACAACGAAAGTTCGATGAAGCAGCAGCGCAATTGAAGGCCGTCATACAAGAGCATCCTGACCAGATATTAGCCTATGATACATTGGGTCAGCTTATAGAGCAGCGTCCGGAAGATTTCCCGGACTCTCCCGCGAGCTGGTTTGATGGAGCGGTAAACAATAATCCGTCCTCGGCCCTTGCATATATAGTCCGTGCCGGTTTCTATAGGAGAAATAAAGACAACGCTAAAACTTTAGCTGAACTGGAAAAAAACAACGCCGATGCGTTAGCTGATCTGGAGCAGGCTGAAAAACAGGATTTATCTGACCCTGAGGTGCAGCTGCGTCTTGCCGAGGAATTTATCAACGCCGACATCCTGGATAAGGCAGAGAAACATCTGGCGGCTGTGCAAACGGCCGCGCCGACAGATGCTACTCTGCGAAGTAGCTCGCTACGAAGCACTAGCCAGGGTCTCTGGCGAATATGGGCTCTGCTCGCACTGAAATCAAATTTGCAGGAAAAGATGTTAGAGATTGCCGAGACCGGCTTAAAAGAGCTTTCTTCTCAGCCCTGGGATTTTATGCCAATAGCTACAGAGCTATTTATCCGTGGGGGCCAGCTCGACCGCGCTGCTGATTGTATCTCCGAAATGAACTTAAAGGATGTCTCGCCTGTGGCGGTTGCATTCCTGGAAGGTCTTGTAGCTGCCCAGAGAGGACAACTATTTGAGGCCGTTAAATATTGGCAGGAGTCAATTGGATTGGGTAATACATCTTCACAAGTTCGATTGGCATTGGCGTCAGCTCTGTCTCGCTTAGGCAACACACAATTGGCGCTGGGGCATTTACGCACGCTCGTTTCCGAAAGGCCCAATCTTTTCACTGGACGTCTGGCCCTGGCCGAAATGTTGACCCAGACCGGAAACTGGACCGAGGCGGCAGAGCACGCCGCAACTGCGATGCGACTTTCACCGGAAAATCTTAGGCCTGTCTTACTGTATTTACAAGCTCGAATGCAGCTATTGGCAGTCAGCTCAGCAGGCAGGAATGAACAAATGTGGCAGGACATAGAAAAACGATTGTCCGCATTGGAAAAGGCCAGTAACGGTGCTCTCGAGGTCAAACTTATGCAGATCCAGCTCGCACGGCAAATGGGTAATTTCACTGAGGCTGAGGCGTTGCTGACTCAACTGAAGAAAGACCATCCTTCCCAAGTTAGGATTGTTATGGCTGAAGTTGAGCTGCTTTCTGCTCAGAGTAAGATAGATGAAGCAATATTGTTGTTAGATGAGATGATAGAGGAATTTCCCAGCTCCGTTGAGCTTGTAAGATACCTTGCGATTTTATTGGCTCAACAAGGCAATCAAGAAAAATGTGAAGCAATTGTTAAAGAGGCAATGATGCGTATTGAGCAACCCATCGCCCAGCGCCAATTAGGCCTGCTGCTTGCCCAATTTTACACTCTGTGGAATCAGAAAGGCAATGCTTACCCACTGCTTGATGCACTTGCGCAAAAACTGCCGAATGACATTCCTTTAAAACGCCGGCTTTTACTGTGCGAGCAGGTTATCAAAGATTCCGAGAAAGCCCAGCAGCTCGTGGATGACATCAAGTTACTTGAGGGCGAGGACGGCTGGCAATGGCAATATGAACAAGCAAGAGTCTGGTTCGCAGCAGAGGATTTCAAAGCTCGTTATCCCCAAATTGTTACGCTTCTGCAGGAAAATCTGCTGGCAAATCCGAGTGACCAGGCCAGCCGAATGCTCCTGGCGGCAGCCTATGAACGCGCCGGTGAGTTACAACTGGCAATTTCGACATATCGTGAAGGCCTGAGCCACTCGCCGGACGACCTTAACATAATAATTCCTACTGTTGCTGTACTCTACAAAGCAAGGGAATATGACGAAGCCGAGCAGCTTCTGAACCGTGCTTCGGCGGCAAAGCTCTATCACCCGCAGCTTCAGCAATTTCAATTTCAAAGCCACCTCAGACACGGCCAGTTTAGTTTAGCCTCAGACATTCTGCAGGACCTTCTCAGCAATGACCCCAATAACCAAACTGCCTGTTTGTCTCTTGCATTACTCAATATGCAGCAGGATAAATTTGACGAGGCTGAAGAATTATTAGCTAAACTAAAAATCCAGGACCCTAATTCACTGACGATAGCTGCTGCACAAGTCCAGCTCAATATTCGTCAGAACAAAACGACAGAGGCGTTGAGACTTTGTGATGAAATAGTAAATAACCTCAACAACGCATCAGCTTATATATTTAGCGCTCGAACACACGCATCCCTCAAGCAGACTGATAAGGCGATAGAAGACCTTGAGCACGCTGCTGCCATCGAACCCAACAACATTGAAGTTTGGATAAACAGGAGCGTGTTTTACAATTCCATAGGCCGGCCGGATAAGGCGTTCGCAGATATTCAACAGGCGCTATCTTTGGCCCCGAACAATATCCGAATCCAAAAACAGGCTATCTCGCTGTTTTTAGCATCAGGCTCACGTGACCGCGTTCTTCAGGGAGAGACCATCCTTGATGAAGCTCTCCAATCGAATCCTGATGATATTGACTTGCAACTGTTCAAAGTAGGTTCACTGCTTAGCGAAGGAACAGCTCCGGCAATCAAAAATGCTGAACAGATTCTTCTAAAGATGACCGAAGACCAACCCGAAATCAGTAGGCCTTGGGTGCTTTTGGGAGAAATCTTGCTCAGGCAGGGACAGGCCGGAAGAGCTATGGATGCCGCTTTGCAAGGCCTTGCACATAAACCCAACGATAGGACGTTACTCCTGCTGAAAGCTCGTGCCGAGGCAGCCAGGTCACCAATCCTGGCGATTCCAACTCTCAAGGTGCTACGTGAGGTGGACCCGAACAATACTGATACCACATTGTATCTGGCCAACGTATATATTACAGTAGGCGAGCCTGAGAAAGCTGTAAATCTTCTCAAATCACAATTAGTCTCTCGCATCGGCACTGCTGAGGAGAGAAGAATAAAAATCGCCCTTGCGATGGCATTACACAAAAATGGCGACAAGGCGGATGCTCAAAAGGAATTTGACTCTCTGTTTCGGTCTGAACCAAATGACCTCAGCCTGCTATTAGCGCAACTACAGTTACTCAAAGATGACCAATTATGGGACCAGCTAAGCCGGAAAGTTGCTGAGTGGTACCAAAAGCACCCAGAAGATAGTCGTACGCTAATCGATATTGCCAAGAACCTGGCGACAGGTGGTGGTAGTGAGGCCGGGGAAACAGCCGAAGATATATTTGGGATGGTACTGAAGAATGAACCTGATTCTACCAAGGCCATGACTGACCTCGCTATACTATTATACACCATTGGCCGTCCTGACGAAGCGGTTTTGCTCTATCAAAGGGTGCTTGAGTTTGAGCCTGACAATCTAATCGTAATCAACAATCTGGCCTGGATGATGTGCGAAGAGCAGGACAAGTTCCAGCAAGCGCTCGAGCTTGCCCAGAGGGGACTAAAGATGGCACCTGACTATATTGACCTTATCGACACCCGCGGTGTCGCATATTACCGACTGGGCGAATTCGACAAAGCCGTCGAGGATTTCACTACGTGTATCAAACTCTACCCGGACGGAACACCGGCAGCTATCTCCTCACGTTTTCATTTAGCAAGGGCTTTTGCCAAACTCAGACAAAAGGATAAGGCTGTTGAACATCTGAACCAGGCCTTGGACCTGTACCAGGCTTTGGACCCAGCCAACCGAATAGGTGCTTTATCAGATACTGACCTGGACGAGGCACAGCGTCTGCTCAAACAGTTACAGGAGGGCAGTTAACCATGCTCGAATTGCCAAATCCATCAATCGAGAATGTAGCCGGTGGTGATTCCCGCGACAAAGACCACCAAGTAATATTGCTTAACGAAAAACAGTGGTCATATGTGCAGAAGCGATATGGTTTAACACCTCGTGAGTGCCAAATAGCGGAGTTGATCTGTCAGGGTCTGCAAAATGGTAGCATAGCAAAATATTTGCGGATAAGACCGGGTACGGTAAAAACTCACACAAGAAATATTTATCGAAAGGCCCGCGTTAAAAGCAAAATTGCAATGCTCTTGAGATTTATCACTGATGCAAGAGAACTTTCTATAACATATGATTAGACGTGTCCCATTCGTAAGGTGGAATAAGCAAAGCTCACCGGGATAATTACCACCTTTTTCATCCCAATCACAGTTGGAATTTATCGAAAAAGAAAATCACGTATCGTCCGAAAAAAACAGGCGAAATAATTATAGCCGTTCTTCTATAAAATTAATGCGATTGCAATAAATAGTAATGAGTAAAAATTTATTTTGATTATAGTTTGCTTTCAGATGTACCGATATATAGACCGATATATAGACCGATATATATGCGGGAAATCCGATAGAACAAGGAAAAAAGGAGAATGACAATGAAGTACACACTGGTTATATCAGTGGCGTTTTTGTCACTAATTACAATTAGTCTAACAGGTTGCTTTTCCTCTAATCCGGCAGACATAGAATCATTTCTAAGGCCGGATAAGGTCGATGTTACAGCCGAAAATTACGTTGTACAGCCGCCGGATGAGATTGAGGTACATTGCTCGAGGGTGCCGGAGATTGACAAGCAACGGCAGCGGATTCGTCCGGACGGCAAGATAAGCTTTGAAACTTTGGGCGAAATGGAAGTGGCGGGTAGAACTACTGAACAAATTGCAAATATCCTGCGGGGGAAGGTATTGGAGCTTTACAAATTAGAAGGTGAAAAGCCGATCGATATTCGGATTGTTGCCTACCAAAGCAAAGTGTTTTACGTATTGGGGCAGGTCATGTCGCCCGGGCCGAAAATCTATACCGGCCGTGATATGGCATTAACCGCTATTGCTCATGCGCGGCTCAACCCTATGGCCTGGAAAGAACGCATCCAGGTAATAAGGCCGTCGAGAGATGAAGATGTTAAGCCGAAAATCTTTGAAGTGAACTTTGACCGCATGGAAGCTCATGGCGAAATCAGCAAAGACGTTCTATTACAGGAAGGCGATATAATTTATGTTCCGCCGACTGTGATAGGGTGGGTGTCTTTGAGGTTAGAAGAGTTAATCCGGCCGATTGCCCGAGCCTTTTCCGGGGCCTATTATATGCAGCAGCCCTGGGGAGAAAGGGGCTACTATGGTGGCGGTGGGTACGGCGGGTATTGATAAGTTTTCCAGCCACAGAGTTGTATAGAAGCTGATAGAGTATTCATGGTTGTGAGGGGATATATCATGTCCGGGCATAAGACATTAAAGTCGTTTCATCTTGCCGGCACGGTCTGGTTCATCGTTTGCGTTGGTTATGTTTTAGTTTTAGCATTACACCAGGCAGGTGTTAATTGGTGGGTTCTATTTTCGCTGTCCGGGCATGGCGTGTTAATAGTTCTGCTGCTGATTAGCCTGTATTTGTTTGCGATTTACAGAGGGATTAGCAGCAGTCAGAAAGTGCATATAGAACACCCACTAACCAGCACGAGCTACTATGCGGTGTTTTATGTGATAACACCTCTTTTAGGTGGACTGGCGGGCTGCCTTGGTATGATAGGCGTCAGTACACTCGGCCAATTCGTATTGGGAATCACACTGGGAACTTTGGGGACAACATTTTTGGTCTGGGTGGTTATCGATCCTTTGGCTGGGCTGCTGGAGATGCTGTTGCTGCCTGCAAGTCGAAAGCACTGTACTGAACGCCTGGCCCGGGCTAAAGTGCTGCGCCAAAGCAGACAAAGAAATCGTGAGCGTTTGCTGACGGAGGTGCTGGCTAAGGCCGAATCGGAGCAGGGCCATTGGCGGGAGGTGTTGAGGCCAAAGGCGGAAAAGCTCGCCGGGCTGTTGACAACTAATGAAACGGACTTTAGGCAGATAGAGCGTGAAGCGGTTAGTATAGGCGTCGATGCGTGGCAAATTGGGGGATTAAGTTGTATGCGGGAGCTTCGCGATATGGCAATAGCCATCGCCGGGCAGAGCAACCAGAACAAGTCTGTTGTTGACTACATTGGTGCCTGGTGGGACGGTATCGGAAGCTGGCGAGAACCGTCACTTGGTTGAGAGCCGGAATTAATCACGCCTGTAAGTCCTAAGGACTCCGCCGAAAGGCGTCCCTTACGGGACTTGCGGAGAAGCGTGCGTTTCCGCATCGGGCTGAATAAATCCGGCTCGTCTCGGCGAAGGCCGGGGCAGGAGCGGGAAAAGTTCAGTTTTGATGGGAGCATAACAAAAAAGGGCAAAGTCATGCGACTTTGCCCTTTTTGCTTTTGTAGCATTGATTGTATCTTTTCACAACGTTCTTCTTCTTCGCAGCCACCCGACGAGACCCACGCCAATACTCCCGAGCAAAAGAGCGCCGGGGGCAGGGATGATGAGACTGAAATTATCGATTCCTGCTTCTACATCGCCTACGCCGGATATCCGCACTTCAGCGTTATATACATTTGACATTGTTTGTTGAAACGAAACACTGTCCGGCAGGCCACCAAAGACATCGGTATCCATTATCCATCCTGCGGCTCGTGCCTGAGTGTCTGTCCAATCTGGATTAAGACTAACAGTGAACGTTTGCCAATTAGTTTGATATGTAGAAGTCAGGGGATACATCCAGCCATATTGCGATGCGTCCTGATAGCGGAAGCGTACCCAGGCCCCGTCAAAGCTCCCACTTATGAATTTGGTATCAACTGAAACGCCAATTATTCCTTTTGCTGAAAAGTCGCCCGTAAAAACGGTTTTGTAAGTCTGCGCACCTATGTCATAGGTGTCACTGGCCAACAAGCCCCATGTACGTAAATATCCGCCTGGATTGCCCCCTGAGTTTTCAACCGCGACGTTTGATGACGTTGTGTTAACGGTCCATCCCTCCAGAGAACCACTATCCCAGGTCTCAGTATAAGATGCAGAGGCCTGCGCGGCCGCTATCAAACTCGAAGCAACAACACAAATTGTTATTAAATTTCTCATAATGCTTCTCCCTGTTGTACAGTATTCTCAGGGCAGGGCCTTTTGGCCCTGTCCTGAGTTTTTTATACTTCTTTTACAGTTTACGACTTTTACAGTGTACGACGTCTTCGCAGCCAGCCGACAAGACCTACGCCGATACTACCTAACAAAATCGCGCCGGGAGCCGGTATGGCAATGATGCTGCCTGATGAAAGCATAAGGAAGTCGGGAATACCGGTAGGCCCAGGAAAACTACTACTACCCCAGCCTACGCCTATACTACCGAAAGCTGACGGTGGAAGCCCGAATATATTCTGGTAGTCCTGGATGATAAAGTCCCATTGTTCGCCGGGCTCGAAGATGTTG
This sequence comes from uncultured Pirellulales bacterium, assembly GCA_964559025.1. GTDB lineage: Bacteria > Planctomycetota > Phycisphaerae > Sedimentisphaerales > Anaerobacaceae > NIOZ-UU13. The sequence continues at coordinate 14,968 of CAZLIO010000031.1, forward strand.
TCATATGTTATGCTCTCGTAAACCAGTGGTCGGTTCACCCCGATATTGTCAATCTTGAAGGCCAAACCTCCATTGACCCAGCCGTCATGATTCGTTAGTGTAGTTTCCG
>CAZLIO010000032.1:0-14931 GCA_964559025.1 uncultured Pirellulales bacterium
ATCACCTTGAGTCAAGGCCATGAAGTTCGCAACTACCTGACTGGACGAGATAGGCTCACTAATCAATGTAATGTCTATTTGGCCAGAACTGTAGTGGACAAATTTATCAAGTCAGAAGTTGATATCGGGATATAACGAGTAGAATAAGGGCTTCTGCGAGGGTTTTATCAAGCAGAAGTACCGAAGCTGCGGGATGATTACTGACAGCTTAAAAAAAAGTGGCCGGTGAGGCCCATGGCAATGGAATCACTCACCGGCCGGGCCCGCCCGGGCGGCTTAGTTTGCGCGCCCGGGCTGACGGCTTTTTTATTATGACATAAACCAAGAAAGAAAACAAGAAGGGAGGTGATAAGCCTATGGTCTGAAACTCGTAATTTTTAGGTAAATGGGTTTGTGTGTTGTGTTTTTTGTAACGCCTATTGTTAACAACTATATTGAGCATCAACTACCAAAACAGTTAGCAGGGCAAATCTTGGCAAAAGTGTAAAGAAATCAAAGGAGGAAACGAAAATGAGAAATTTGCTAATAACATGTTCAGTAGTTTGTCTGATACTCGCCGCTACAGGCGTTCAGGCAGCGGTAATCACGAATGTCACGAGAAGCGGTAACACTCTGGGCGAGCCTGAAATTGTGGCCGGTCCGAGCCCCAGCGGGCTCCAAGAGGGATCACTTGCATACATGGACCGGCCTTTGGACGAGGATGACACACGTAACTACCATTGGGAGGGCATTCCCGCCGAGTTGGTCGGTGCTGACTATGTCAAGACTTATAACGAGGATAAGCAAGGGAACTACCCCAACCCCGAAAACGTTTCATATTCTGTGACATTGGGCAACGCGGCCAGGCTTTACATCTTTATAGACCATCGCTACGTGGATGCTCAGGGCGACCCTCCTTTCACTTGGCTGACCGATGGTAGCAGCGGGGCCGTCTTCACTGATACCGGACTTGACATCATGTTGAACGAGGTGGGCGGCAGTGGGGTGCTACAACCTTTCGATGTTTATGCGGCAGAAGTGCCTGCCGGCACCTACACGCTCGGATCAACGTACCTTGGGAGCCAAGACAGAAACTTCTACAGCATCGCAGCCGTTGGGCCGAAGATCGATATCAAGCCCGAAACACTCAACCTGAATAGTAAAGGAGTGTTTACAGTGTTCATTGACCTTCCTGAGGGATTCGATGAGGAAGATATTGACATCAGTACCGTAGAATGTGAAGGTGCTTCTGCTCTTAAAGGTGTGATGGCTGACGATGGCAAACTCATTGTCAAATTTGACAGAGAAGATCTGGAAGGAGTATCACCTGGTGACGCAGTGGAAATGGTTGTGACGGGACAGCTAAATGATGGCACGGCTTTCAAAGGAAGCGATACCATCAGGGTCATAGATAAAGGCGGCAAGAAGAAATAAAGTGTTGCTTCCTTAGTTTGCAATTGAGGGCTGTAAGTTCAGGCTTGCAGCCCTTTTTTTTTTCCCGCCAAGCGTGTACGCGCTCAGCCAAGTATCAATTGCCTCAAAAATCTATTCTACCTGTGGTTAAGATTCGTGCGAATTCGTGGTTATTTTCTTTAGACGTCTTCGGGCGTTTTGGACATACTTAATAAGTTGGTCGGTGTATCTGGATGTCTGGCCGGTCCAAAGCCAGTTGATGATTTTTTCTATTTTTACGTCGTCTAATTTACGCCAATCACCAAAACGCAAATCAACGGGCAGATTATTTTCGTCCGCTTTTTCCAGCAGTACGGCGATACCTGCCATTGCGCCCAAAGCCATATTCGTTGGCTCGATACCATATTCCAACGCCAGTTGCATAGTGCCAAATATACGTCCGTTCACCCCGAGTTTGCGCACTACATCACGAACAACCCTAACAACCGTATCTCCAAGATAAGGATTGGTCATTCGTTCGAGCAGGTCCTCGGCAGAGACTCTAAAACCTGCTTCGGTGAAAAGTTCGTCATCAAAGTGGGCATGCTTTTTTATAAGTGCGGCGCCGCACTCTTGAAAAAAAGCGGCTCTGCCGATCTGCATAACATGCCGGTCATTCTTGAGTTCTGTCATCTTTACATAACCCTTGACGGCGGCTATGAAGCCAAGCAGTGAATGTATCGCGTTATGGCCGTAAAGTTTAGCCTCCTCAAAAGGCAACAGGTCATCCTTTTCAATAAAGACCTCTATACCCGGCCTAAAATCAGAAATTCGCGTTCGGCTCACTAAGATTCGATTAAACTGTTCCACCAGAAAAGCCCTGTTGATGCCCGGTGCTATGGTTTTCAAATTCGACTCTGCGATTTCCGAGCGAAAACCTCCCTGTTTTCGCAGACCTCGGGAACCTTCGCATCGTGCTTCGGTTTCAGCCGGGTCAGTAACGACTCTGCTCATCTTGCCGATGACAGTGTTTAGAAACTGCACCGGCTTTTCGGATAGGGCACCAATCTTATCGACAACTGCTTTTTCTAATATCTCCGCTGCGCGGTTATTGTTTTCCGCAGTATAAATTATTGTTGCTTTTGCTGTGCTGTTTTTCAAACCTTCGGCTATCAATGAAGCAACGCTGTTGGAGCCGCCCGATTCATAGAAATTTACAGAAGGCAGGCAGGTAGTTATTTCCGTGGACTGTGCCAAAACTTCAAGAAGGATTTGCTTATCTGCCGCAACGTTGGGATTAAGCAATTCGACATTGTCAATCTTCAATACTTCGATGCCGTCGGCTTTGGCCACATTGACATAGTAGCTGCCCTTGTTGGCCCTGACCGCATCGACTAACCGGGCGTCAATCTCTGCTGCAACTATTCGTGTAAAATTGCCGCTTTGAAATGCTTCTTTGGCAAACAGACCGCCCTGGATCGGCCCGAACCCAAAACCGGTAAATATATGCTCTGTCATAATTATTGGCCCGCGGCCTTTAAGAAGCGTTTGATTTGCTCTTTATCCGTTAAGATTGTCATTTCAAGGTCGTAGGTTTTGCTTTTTCCCGGCGCGATGTGAATAAGTTTTTTCTGCTCTCTGGCTTTGCTCTGGCCGATTGGCGGATTCGTCCCCGGCTCCAGAGCGGTGACATATTCGCCGGGCCCCCAGTGCTGCCAGTTGCTAAGCCAGGGTAATTGTCTTTTCAAATATTTTAAAACAATCGCAAGACCGAGTCCTCGATTGTAAAGACCGGCTGTGCAAATACCCTTTTTATCAGCAGCTACATCGATAAAAGCACAGCCTTCGCCGCCGCCTCTGTGACTTTCGAGTGGCTTGGAACACTTTCGGAAATTTCGTCTGCTGTTGAACACCGCGTTGTCCATATCCAATCCACGCGAGGCCCATTTGCCTTTACATACAATTTCTGTCCCCTCATCAACCAGCGGCCAGCCGTAGTTGCAATGATACAATATCATATGAGGCGCCGGAGTATTACCGAGATTCGTAACGACATCGTGAATTCGAACCGCCGGCTCACCGAGGGTGCTTGATATAGTACGTCTCAGCTCCAGATTCGGCCCGAACACGCGAGATTGTTTCACCACCGCCGTAATGCTCATTTGAAGTTTTCCTGCCACCAGCTCCGGCTGCATAATCGATTCGACCTGAGCCGGAAGATTGCTGATGCGTCCGTGCAAACCACGCTCACCGAACTCGTCACTTTCAGGCCCCCCAATGTGAGTTAGCCCGCACGTTGTCAATAAACCGCCGGCGAAAGAATACAGCCATTCCAGCCCGCGGTTTGCATCGGGCCGCCGAGCAGTTACACCGGCGTGGCTGAGCCAGGCAAGACCGTACTGATTATAAAAGGCATCGACGATATCCAGCCCTCTGTCGATAACCACCTTATATCGAAGACCGGCCCCGGTGTTCACCCACGCGATGCGGGTCCCTTTGCCCAAACCATTATCCAAAACAGAGGTTTCAATTCCTCCGATTTGGGCGTAATTGTTAACTTTGTCCTGCCAGCCCCTAAGGGGCCAGTTAAATCCAGTGTTCTTCGAGGCCATTTGTACTTCCTTTCTTTTTTTATCACTCCGCTTAATTCAAAGCATTTAGCAATGCCTCAAAACTTGGATAAGCTATATCGCTGCGGACCACTTTCAACATTTTATCATAAGTTTTGATATTGCCGTACCTGTCGTCAAGCGGCGCTTTTATATAAAGTGATGCGAACAGATTGCCCATCTGCACCGCTTCGGCAAAATCTATAGAGCCGTTCCTGAACCAGTCCAGATTGCGCCCAATATATGTAATAAGCCCTGCTCTGAATGCGTCCCCCGCCCCAACGAGGTCAACTATCTCACCTCCCATAAACCACGATTCGATTTTGTTCGGCCCGCCGAGGCGACCATCCGGGCAAATGTGCTTCTCGTAGGCGCCATCACTAACGGTAACGCCAAACAGTTTTGTTCTGTTATTCCCTCGACTGCGCTCGGGACAGGCTTTTCGCCAGAATTTTTCGGTCAAATACTCAAGAAAGTGCAGATTATTTTCATGCTCTGTAAATCGTTCCCACTGGCGCCCGGGCGCAAGCGTATTTTCAGTCAGCTTTGCCTCATCGCATGAAGTAAAGAATAAATCGACCTCTGGTAAAAGCGGCTCTAAAAACCGGTACTCCTTTATCGGCTTACCGGTTTTAATCAGCTCGCCGGGATTGCCTGTTAAGGTATGGCTGTCAACAATCGTTACAGCGCCATTGCTGCGACACCATTTAATAAATTCAGCTAAATCTCGGCCTCCGTTGGCATCACCCCTGTCGGACAGACCGGAATACATATAGTAAACTATACTGGGTTTTAATTTTTCAACGGTCCCGTTGAATATCTCAAAATCAAAATCATCGTTGGCGTTGGGAAAGTATGCAATACCGCCTCTGTCTTCGCCGGAGGTGCTATGAATAAAGGTTGTCCCTGTGTGCAAATCGGGGTGTATGTGAGTTGGTGACATATCGATACCGTTCGAAGTCATCACATCGTGGAAAAACCTGCCCTGTGCATCAAGGCCGTCGTAATCGCCCTTGCCAAGGTTCACTCCCACTGCAACTTTCAACCCGGTTTTCGCAATCAGAGGAGCTGTGTTGCCGGGCCCGCCCGCCGTAGCAAAACCCTGCTCTATCCATTCTCTCAACTGTTCCTGGGAGTAATTCGGCATATCTTCGGTTTTACACTTGGCCAATCCGCCTTTGCCAACCAGCTTATCGGCGAATTTAAAATCCGGCCTTCTTAAATCCGCCACCCCCGAATTCAAGATTAAGACATCTACTGACATTATTTCGACCTTTTACCACACTTCTTGTTTACGATTCTCTGATAGTTCAGCTTTTGGGAATAGTTTTGTAATCCTCAATAAAAGCATCCAGACCATTATTGGTAAGTGGGTGTTCACACATAGCTTCGAAAACATTCAATGGTACCGCCACGGTATGAGCACCGGCGATGATAGAGTCGATTACTTGTTCTACATCCTTTATGCTGCAAGCAGCTATATCGGTGTCTTTAAGCTCAAAAGCATCGAAAAGTTGTCGTACCGTGCGCGTAGTCTCGATACCATCGTAACCGCACATTCTTGCCCGACCGACAAAAACGCTTACAGAAGTTGACCCTGCCAAACCTGCCAGAAGCGCTTGAGTCGGATTAAATATTAGCGTGGCATTGGTCCTGAGTCCTTCAGGAACCACGATTTTTACTGCCGCCAGCCCCATTTTGTTGGCGGTTATCTTAATCATCAACAAAGGATCAATCTGATGCAACCGACGCGCGCAATCACAAATTTCTTCGGTTGTTTCACCAACCGCCTGGACCATTATCAGCCCTTCAAAAAACTTGCGTATCTCCTCTACCACCTGACGGTAGCTCTTGCCGGCTTGGGCTACCTTGCTGGGATTGGTGGCAATTGCATCGATTAAGCCGGTACTTACAGCATCTTTTATCTGGGACACATCGGCAGTATCCAAAACAATTCGAAGCTTACTCACAAAACTTCCCCTTTCTTACGAATAATACTTATAAAATTCGATGCATTCCTTATAGCATCTTTCTCGTCTCCTGAAGCCACACACATCCTCCAAAATTGCACTTGGACCTTTTTGGGTGATTATCTCTCCAAGTTTAACACTCTCCAGATCTCCCGGATCACGATAGTGCATTGCGGCACCAATAACACGGCTCACTGGTTTGGTTGCAAGAGCATAGCGTTCCAATAAGTGTGCCAATCCAGCTAACCGTTCTTCAGTTCCCAGCTTTCGCAACGGATTACGAGCAACCCTCTCAACTGTATCAGTCAAATCACGATTGCAATAACGCCAGGTAATAAGATCCTCAACATGCTGCTCCAGCTCGGCCCTCCATAATTCTAAATTCTCAATTCTAAATTCCAAATTCTTCAGGCTCAACGCTTCCTTAGCAACATTCAGCAGTTCCAGTAAATTTTCTCTTATTCCTGGTATTTCCAAAGCCTCATATATGAATTTACAATCAGAAAGATTGCCCAGATATGCCAACGCAGCGTGACCGGCATTACTCGTATAAAGTTTACGGGCATAGATGGCTTCAATATTGTCACTGAATATCAATCCTTCAATACAAGGTTTCTTTCCTTTCCAGGTGCGAGCGTCCACGTAAAGTGTTTGATCACCTTCGGTGACCAGATCAACACTATTTTGTGTCCTGTGGACCATGCGTTCTACAGAAGAGCGGATACAAGCAAAATTTTCTTTGTAACATCCCAAATCCAGCAAAGCCTGGGCCAGTACGTTTTCGGCGTGGGGCCAGTTCTCGCAGACCAGAATATTAAGCGTCTTCTTTCGTTTCTTGAATCCCAATGCTATCGAGGAAGCGACTGCTTTCAAATTTTGGCCTCCAACAGCCGTTGCCGTGAAAAGACAGTTACTCAGCGCTTTTGAGATTTCTTCACCTTCTTCCAGGGTTATAACCTCGTAACCGGCGACATAATGATCCTTCCTTATTTTTCCTGTCAAATGTACAACATAACCATGAGCCTGCTTAAGGTCTTGGGCTGATTGCGAGTTGGCTTCGACAAAAACCGGGCTTAATCCATTTGCTGCCACAAGATCCGCGATCAGACCTCGGCCAATGGCACCGGCACCAAATATAACTACACTGCCCTTCATTTTTTATTGCCAACCTTGTCCTCTATACGATATAAACATACACAATATCCGAAATGGCGGACCAATACTATGTCAGTGCATTTGGGCTTCACATTTACCTATGGCAGGTCTGTAAAAATTGAACTGTACATTAGGATGCCCTGCCAATAGTGACATCGGCACCGAGCTGTCAGCGATTTTCTTACTTAGCATAAGAGTAGTTAATCTCATACCGAAAGGATTGTCGTGCGTGCCTGGCTGCCAGATTGAGACTTTCTCTGCCTTCCACGTCTGGACAGGCCCAACCGTAATCGCTTGCCTCGGCACACTTGTAACCACGCCACCGGCGCTGGTTCGCGCGTTCTGCATAACAGTAACCGGATGTAAATCCACAACGCGCGTTGTAAGCCGGCAATACTCCTTCGGCGTTGGCGGCTCGTCCTTATATTTACCTTCCCGCTTGACCGGGTCGTTGAATGCCCAGTGTTTTATGTCACCCTGACCGCCCTGCATTACTACGCAGCGAACACCTTCCCAGCTATTGATGTATTCTGTCGTATCAGCTTTCGGAAAATGGATATTGGACTCAGGCATTTTAAGCTCATCATCAATTCGATTAAAGCAAAGCTCCATATCAGCCTTTGCAAAAGACAGCGGATGTGAATATGGCACCTCTTTGCCATCCATATACCATTCGTCCATCCCCCAGAAATGTGCGTCTTTGAGGTCCAGCTTCAATTCATTTACCAGCCGTGCCACAAGTGGAAGCTGTTCGGTCGGCCCAATCGGCCCACAGATACCCGCGGGACTGTCAGCCGTGGCTTGTCTCCACGCTGTGATATACTCCAGCGCTTCTGCAAGATAGAAATCTTCAAGAGTGTCGTAGAAGACAACCTTAAAACCATCTCTGCTCAAATCCGCCATACTCTCAGCCTTAAGTTTAGCTGCGTCGTTGAGAATCTCGTCATCAAGCGTGGTAAAATCCCACCATTGCGGCGCTAACATACTGATTTTTCTTGCCATTATTACTCTCCTTGTACAATTTGTACCAGCTCGCCGAGTTCTGCCTTGAGGATATTGTCCTGCGGGTAGGCATGACCCAAATGCTGCCTGAATCCTTCGGCAAATCCCGAATTTATCTCCCGGCCTCTTTGCTCACCCAGCTTCTTCATTGAAATAACATAGTCATCTATACCGTGATGCTTCAAGAGCCAATTACGCTGACTTTCGTGACAGCAAAGCATTTGTTCCTTAATTTCCATTACATTAGTTATATCAATTATTGTGCCGGCTCTTACTTCAGTGCCATAATTGTCTTTACCATCCACCGGGTCCATATAGTAAAGATATGGAATCGGCTCAAACGGCTCGGCACCGGCAGTTTCGATATTCACAACTCCACAGGCAAAACAGGCCGTCTGAGCAATTCTGCTGGCCATCTCGTGGTCAACCATGTAATCCGATGGGCTTGTCGTAAGGACAATAGTCGGTTTAATTTTTCTAAGCAACCCGATTGCCTTCATCAGGGTTGCTCTGTCGTATATGATAAATATATCGCCACATTCGAGACAATGATAGCTTCCATCTAATATGCCGGCCGCTTTAGCAGCTTCAGCCCTGCGAATCCTGCTGATTTCTTCCCGGCTGTACTGAACTGTACCGCAGTCCCCGGGTGTCATCGTCGCAATATGAACCTGCCAGCCTTTTTTATGAAGCAGTGCCAGTGTCCCCGTACAGAAAAACTCCGCATCGTCTGGATGAGCTCCCAAACTCAAAACAGTCTTATCATTTCTCATAGCCATACTTCCTCACAGTTCTTAGTTGTTCTATTTACCCATTAGATGGTTAATTATCAATATGTCTAATTCTTCATAATCCCGCTCCCGCTTCAATTTCTCGACCTTGTTTTTGTCCAGACTTCGAACAAGTTCCACAAGGGCTGAGAAAATCTCTCTGCTGTTACGCAAATGCTTTGTAGCGACATCCGGTTTCTGGGTGCGCATAGCTTTAACGTCCAGACCCACAAATTCACCGCTCTTGCCGTAATCGTATTGGTCGAGTATGCGCACCTGATTGAATGCCCTTCGCAAATCAACAGAGCCGAAGCTTTTATCCTCGTCGAATTTTGGGCCGTTCTGGTCGTTGAGATGAACGGTGAAAAGCTTATTATAGGCAAGGGCAAAACCCATCTCATCTGAAGGGTCCAGCCCGGCAAGAACCACATGGGCACTTTCAATGTTGACACCGACACGCTCCGGGTCACTTGTAAGATAGCTCACAGCAACAGCGTGTCCGGTTGTCGGGATATAGGCCTGGTCCATCGGCTCGTTCGGCTTCGGTTCAATCGCAATCTTGATTTCAGGATTGTAGGCCAACATATCGTTTATGGCCTCTACAATTCTCTCAACGGCGAGCTTGCTGTCCTTTGCTTCACGGATATACGTCCCTTCGCGGGCAAGCCAGAGAACGACCAGGTTCGTATCAAGGGCTTCAGCGATATCAATCATACGCCGACTTCGGTCTTTAGCGTACTGCCGAGCCGCCGGGTCGTTCGATGTATAAGCCCCGTCGATTGTTTGCTCATCCTCCCACAGCCGTGGCGCAACAAATTCCGCTGCAAGCCCCTCTCCATCAAGCATCGAACGCACCTTTTTTGCCCTTTTGACTATTTCGATAAAGCCCAGTTTATCCATATCCGGCACTGCATCATCATCGTGGAACTGCACACCATCAAAGCCGAGTTTCTTATACATCTTAAGTTTCTTGCCGAACTCAATGCTGTCCCTGACCGTCGGCCCAAACGGGTCGGCACCTTCGTGAATATTCCACGGACCAAATGAAAAACGATATTCTCCAGACATCTTATTTCTCCTTAAATGTCCTTTAATGTTTTTGCCACTGCCCTGAACATTAATATTATATTACCCGCAGTCGATTGTCGCTTATTTTTTAAGAAGTTCATTTATTAGTTGAGTTGCTTTTTGAGCGCCGTCTATGGGGATGGACGCATAGTTTACACTTTTACCAAGGTTAACAACCACTTTTTCAGCAAGAGTCTCTGGAGTCGTCTCGTAGTACGACATTCTGATTCCTGCTTTATGTCTGGCCAATCTTTCAGATATATAAATCTGCTGGTCAAATTGTTGCTCCAGAGGGAAATAAAGGAATGGCTGCCTGAGGGCTGTCAGTTCGACTGTTGAAGTACCGCCTCCTACAACTATGGCCAGATCGCTCGCGGCAAAATGTTCGTAGAGATTTGGAACGTACCCCCTTACAACTATGTCCTCTGGAAGATCGAGTGACTCAGCAGATAGTAGGGCCCCACCTATTGCCACCATCTGAAGATCTGGGATTTCTTTTTTTAAGATCGGATATGTTCTTCCACACAGTTCTAATAACTCTTTGCCGACAGAGGCTCCACCAAGAGAACATACTATTAGAGGTTCTTTGCCATATCCCAACTTAGTCCGAACCTTTGTCTTGTCTTTATATTCATCGGGGTCAAACCGGATGATATGACCCAGGAACCTGCAGTTTTCTCTTGCCCATTTCCGGCAGTTAGGCAACAGAAAGCCAAACTTCGTGTCATGAATGTCTTCCGGCTCGCCTACAAAGAAGTGTGTAAGAAAAGGAACACGACAAGCTTGTAGTGAAAACTTTCGGTTGATGATATACAGATACAGCTTCTCCAGCGGATTTTTTGTCATAGCAATCGACCCGATAAAATCGTGTATAATGATGATTGGGGATTCAGGTCGAATACGTTTTTCTATCAAAGCCAACACCAGTTCATATATCTCATCGCCGATAATGAGGTCAAAATGATACTTACTGGCTATCTGTTTAAAGAGTTCAACGTTTTGCGCCCAGAGCTTCCTCCCATAGAAAACATATTTTGTTATATTCAGCCCGAAGCCATCGATTATCTTTTCTGCCAATCTATTGTAATCGGAGCTTAGTACCGATTCAGGTAGGAGCTGCTCCCCGGCCTCTTCAAGCACCCGAGTTGACAATGGAGAGGCTAACCATGAGAGCTCAACTTCGGGGATCTGTTTGTGTATTTCACTCGCTATAGCAATGTCCCTCGTGATATGCCCCATTCCTCCTTGCCAGCTAATATAAAGGATGCTTTTCCTTATCATTTCCACACTTCCTTCCGGTGCTTCATTTTCTCGCAATAAAATACGATTGTTTATCCGAAACCTTTCGAGAAAGCGGGATACATTGTCTTATTTCTTTATTAATTTCAGCCTGTGCTATAAGTTTTTCGCTTTTTGCTACCCAATAATACGTTTAACGAGGAGTTTTTTGAGCCCCACCAGTTTGCACTGTAAGCACATTGTGAGCATGGCGAGCGTAATGGCCGCGAAGGTCACGCGCGTATTCTGTTAGAATTAATCTGCCGATGTCTTGGTAATCGCCGCAGCGGTACAAGGCCCTGGCCAAAACCAGCTCACGCAGTGACCGGTTTCGTGTCGAAGTGTCCTCGGGCCCTGGTGGCGTTTGGTGTCTCGCTGCATCGATATCGATAAAAGCATGACCTGTTATGCCGGGCTTTTTCAGAAATTCAGCTAAGGGTTCGGCAGCAGCGGTATCGCCCAGAGTCTCAAGCGCTATCGCTACCGCACGGCAATGCGAGAACTCACTTCCGGCATCGAGCTGTTTTACTTTTTCAAGAATCGGGTCCAATGCCTGTTCGCTGCGCGTACGGCCCAGAGCTACGATAAGACTGTCAAGCTCACTTAAGCTCATCCCGTACTGTCCCATCCCCGTATAATTCCAGCCCTTGTCCCAATCTCTGGATTTCACCGCCTCGGCCAGAGTGTCGGCGCCGGCAGGCTCACCTAACATACCGAGGATATGGGCGTAAGCAAGTTTGGCCTTTTCGCTATCAGTAGCTTCGTAAGCTCTTCTAAGAAGCGGCATTGAATCCTGCAGCTGCGCAAGGACTACCTCCAATCCGTCAAAGTTATTGACAACTCGCTCAACCGCCTGTGCAATCTTTTCTTTAGGTAACGGGAACGAATCTTTATCCTTCAATACCCTCTCGGGCAGGTTACCTTTCTGAATAAGATGCTTCTGAAGCGCTTTAATGTCAATCTGACGAATGCTCTTGCCGCTCTTAGCTGCCATCGCCGCTGCCACACCTGCGGCATAACCCTGGTTCTGAATGTCCGGCTGCATACGTATAACAGGCATTGCATCGCGGTGGGCACTGACACCAAGTCCTGTAACTAAAATGCCGTCCAGACCCTTTGGCAGCAGGCAACGATAAGGAACATTAACGTATATTTCTTTTCTGTCAGGCGGCTTGAGCATAAACACCGGATGTATCGTAAACCCGTGCGAGTCGAAATTGCTTCGAGCGATGACGATGGTGTCGGGATACGTTCGATTGTTGGAGATATCCATGGGGGACATAACAAAGTCACCGACTATCCGCCGTCGTTCACGCGTATCCACTAACTGACCTAAGTCATAAACGTCTTTATATTTTTCCTTGGCGACAACGAACGCACGCCAAACATCTACAACGTCCGTGTCATCGATAAAGGTCCAGTCGGTATTAGTGTACCCGGTGCCTAACTCATACGGAGGAAGCCCGGCTCCCTGCACCGCAACACCAGCGCCGTTGGTATAAGTGCACTTTGCCCCGGCCACAGCGGCTATGTCGGCATTGCCGGTCGAATCGATAACCACCTTAGCAAGTATCACGCCGCGCCCTTCTGGTGTTACAACAACTACGCCCTTGACACGTCCACCTTCAACGAACGCACCACAACCGAGCACGCCGTACCAGATGTCCGCGCCAGCCTTACGCAATTCGCTACGATACCATTCCTTCTTCCTCTCGATATTCCATCCCCCACCCTCGCGCTTTACATCGGCTCCAAAACCGGCGATGCCCTCATCGATTTCTTTAGTAAAGCCCTTTATATAACCGTAATAGTATTTGCTGATAAGACCCATCGTACCCACTCCGCCGAGTCCGTGCAGGTACTCTAATACAAGTGTCTTGGCCCCCTGCCGTGCCGCAGAAATGCCGGCTGGCGCCCCGCCGGTACCTCCGCCAACAACAACTACGTCCACCTCTCCAAGAATGGGAACAGCCTGCTTATCCGCGCGAATCCTTGAAGGTTCGGTTAATGTTCGACGTATCCCGCTCAAATTCTCTCGAACATCTCCCGCAGTAACAGGCCCTGCCGCCCTGCCGCCTAACCTGACGTTACGTGGCCCCGGCAAACTTTGAGCCTCCAAAGCTGCCGCAGCGCCGATACGACTACCTAATTTCATTAATTCCAACGGCCGAAGCAGCTTCTCTGCAGCCCCACGTGATATATCAGCACAGCCGCCAAGCACAAACAAACATTTAGTATCTCGTGGTCGGAAAACATCCATATCGACTTTTTCAGCGCCGGGCCAGTCACCGGATAAACTTTTCTTCCCTTTCATCGGGTCAGGCGGTATCTGAAAGAGCCTCTCAGACACATCTACCTGTCCTGGATGCCAGGTTTTGTCACGAGCGATTTGCTCGGCCTGGGCAAACGACTCGAAGGAGCCGTCTTTCATCGGTATTTTAAGCGTATATTCAATAGCCTCTCTCCCTGAGCCGCCCGTAACTGGTATCAGCGAGGGCACCTTTCGAGCCTGGATGTCCGTACCGGTTCGTACCTCACCGCCGACAACGATTCTCTTAAAAGTTTGTTTACCTTCCGAATACGGCCCAAAGGTCGCACCGGCCATTCTCGCTACGCTTGCCCGCAGTGTCGCGTCGATGACGACCTTGGCCCTGACCGCCTGTCGCCCCGAACGGTTGGCCATAACGATACCAGCAATCCTCCCATCATCATCACGAAGTACGTCCGTCGCATAGCAGCCAAACAAAAACTGTACCCCCGCTTCGAGCAGTGCCTCATCCAGCGTGCGCTTGACCTGCATCGGCATCGCAGGTGACTGCATAAAAAGCTTGCGGGCAAGCAATGAGGTCGGCTTCTCACCCGGCTCAAGCCACAGCCGATATGTGCCGCATAAGTCAGCGCCGAGATATGGCCGCTGGGCCGCAAGAAAAACTTTCGCACCTTGTTGTGCCGCTTCGACAGCCGCAGCAACGCCACCTGTTGTCCCGCCGACAACCACGACGTCCACGTCATAAGCGACAGGGATATCCCTCGCCGATTCATTCACTGCCCTCTTTTTTGAGGTGTTTAAACAACCTGCTTGCACCAAAAGCAAACAAATAAGCGTCCCAACCAGTATAAATTGAACAAATTTTTTCATTCTTGGTCCTTTCTATGAATATCCTTCTCCCTTCAACTTCTTTTGACCCTCAAAAGCCCCCTACCTGAGTTTTTCGTCTGCTCTTACAGACCGCCTAAGCACTTTCGTTTCTTCAATGATAACATTATCGTAATTATCCAAACATTTGCAATAAGAATCCCCTCAAGTTACTTAAACTTTAATTCTTGCCTTCATACCGGGCAAAACCATAGTCGAAGTCGGCAGACGTGTTCCCGGTGGGTCCCCCTATTGTGGCGTCAATATCGAAGTCGAAGATTCGCTTCGGACGAAATACGCCTGTGGCGGAATCAATTATCACCAATAAAAAAGGGACCTATACCGAATCAATCGGTATAAGCCCCGAATTGATGCAAATCTGCTATATCAATGTCGCCCCCATATCTTGCTTCGCAATCAGAAGTCCACAGGATGCCTTGCGGCAGAAGTAATGGGGGCCACCTAAATCCATACTTACGGTGCCGGCGGTGGAGGATACAGACGAATATCGTCAAAATACATCGTACCTGAACCACCAGCCAACGGATTGTTCCTGTTACCCAGACCAAGGG
>CAZLIO010000033.1:0-14796 GCA_964559025.1 uncultured Pirellulales bacterium
TTGACACTTCGCTTCCGTGACCCATTGTCTAAAAATTTACTCAAGGTAGCTTAGTGACAGATCTTTAAGAATTGTTAAGAAATAGGAATCAATATTTGGGGTCTAGCAATCGCCTTCATTATAAGAAAGTATCTTTTAGAGTGGAAATTAGGATATGAATTAGCAGAGTGTGATGTTATGTACAGAGACAAGTACTACATTAGACTAGTCCTCGATCAACTCAACGATATACATCTTCTTCATAACAGATCTCCTTACCAATAACTTACCATTGTGGTTTTGTACTTTTATCGGCAAGAAGATCCAAAAATATTCATCAATTCACTTGTGAAAGAGCACTAGTTCTGTTATCCTTTTCTGTTACCCGTGGGAATGGTGCATGATTATCTTGACGAGGCGATTCTCTGATGGCTACACATCAGTTTGTATATGAGTGAATAAAAGAATATTTATGGATTTCAACGTAAGTAAGGAGGAACCAAAAATGGAAAGAAAGAATAAATTGGTAGTCCTGACCAGCCTGTTTGTATTGCTATTACTTGCGAACTTGGGCAATTGTCAGGATGGTGAAAGGGAAATAACTTCATCTTTTAGAATCGTAGATTTCCACTCCGTTCCTTTCAAGTTGTTCAATACTCTAGTTTCAGGGCCGATCCGGATACAAGTGGATTGGATTGGAAGGAGCGATACATTGAAGGTTGTGTTAACAGGTCGCAGACGCCCACATTTGCCAAATCCAACTACCCCTTACGTTGAGGTCACCGGTACCTCACCAATCGTTCTCACCTATGAAGTGACCGATGAAGACCTAATTCGTGGAGTGGGTTGGCGTCTGGCGATTTATGATGCTCACGGAGCGGCCGACGCAGAGGGTATGCTTCATATCTCGGTCCCCTTTAACGAGGAAAAAGACAGACAATTCCAATGGGAGAAGATTAGTCTGAGGAGCGGTGATCTCTGGCCCAGTGAAAGGCTATTTCAAAAATTTCTCAGCGAGCTGGAGGCCACATCAGCTTATGGTTTACATGCTATCATTACACTCAGCCGACCACTTAGTTGCGAAGAACAGTGGTATTATAAGCGAAACGGCCTGATCCAGCAGAGCTTTCTGCCGGGAAGGCACGCCTTTGGTTTAGTACAACGATATGCAAACCTCGAACATGAAGTAGTTACAGGATCGCTACGGGCCATCACTCCCCTGGAACCAGAAGACAAAGTAGATCCCCATCTCCTGTTAGGCAACTATAGCCATTTCGTGGTGAGTCCCAAAGGCCCATCTCCCTGGAACTATGTACTCAACCCCGACGGCACCCTGGAGCTGTCCGTGCTCTTTGCTCAAGATGCATTACCTAGAAGTATCGACACGATCCTGAAAAAAGAAGCCATCTCCTTCACGCCCGCAACCGACAAACTTTGGCGTGGTACCCTTTCCCCGGACAAGATCATCGCCTTGGCCTCCTATGATATAGTGGAGTGGATCAGTGGTAGATCCGTTCCCCATTTGCCCTGCAATGACATCACGCGTGCAACAATAAATGTTGACGTTGTGCAAAATCCTAATACTGATCCTACTACCGGAGATTTAATCCTGGTCGATGGTTATCCTGATTACCTCGGTTTCACTGGAGACGGCATTACCGTGGGCGTTTGCGAAAGTGAAGGAACCGACGGTGCTCATACCGACCTGGCGATTGCCCCTGGGGCCGACGATGGTGGTACGGGCGACCATGGAACCCATGTCTCAGGCATCATTGCCGGCAGTGGTTTTCAAAGCGACAAAACCGATGTACTCGGTAATCCCAATAACGGCACACCATTTCAATGGCGCGGCATGGCACCTGATGCCAATCTGATTGATTCCTCCGATATGATCGATGCAAGTGAACTCTTGGATGCCATTCAAGATCATTCGCTTGACCTTACTAATCACTCCCACACACTGGGCATGGACGGTGAGTATGACGAAGAACGAGAAGTGGATCAGGAAATCCGGGGCGGCGCCACCTCCGGTGGAACACAAATCCCTCGTCGTCCCCAAGTCTTTGCCGCCGGCAATGAAGGGGCAACCCATCAATGGGGCCTCCAGCTGGACTACTTCTCACTTACGAATCAAACAAAAAATACGATCGTTGTAGGCAACTGGAACGATAGAGCATTCCCAAACCGTTTAAGCGCAGACAGCAGTATGGGACCCGCCCATGATGGACGCATCAAGCCGGATGTGGTGGCACCAGGTACGGCGATTAGATCAACAGCCCCCAACCAAAACGAGATTCAGGAAATCCGGTTCAATGGCTTCACCATGCAAGGTACCTTCACTATAAACTATGGTGGTCTAGTGACCGGTAACATTGCTTTTAATGCCTCGGCCATTGACGTCTTCATTCAATTGCAGGCCCTGGCTAATATTGGTCCGGGTGACGTACTAGTCACTGGAGGACCTCTTCCCCTCAATCCAATCGTAGTTACTTTCCAAGGAGCTCTAGGCAATATCGATGTCCCACAGATGATAACCACTGATACGAATCTAGCACCTGGAGTAGCCTCCGTAGTCGAGACAGTACAAGCTGGCAGGACACGCGATGGTTACATCTTCATGAGTGGCACATCAATGGCAGCCCCGGCCGTCTCAGGCACCTTAGCGCTCATGCTGGAAGCATGGCAAGATACGTATAGTACCCCTCTGGGTATCACGATTGATGATGGTCCACCGTATCCGTCCACCTTGCGGGGTATTCTTATCCACACAGCGAACGACATCGTAGACCTCAATGTGCGCGGCGTGGCCTGTGTTGATGTCGACGCCGATAGCAATGCCAACAACGGTAACGACGGCCTCGGGAATGCCACTGCTACTGTCGGACCGGACTATGCCACCGGATGGGGATTGGTAAATGCCCAAGAAGCAGTTGACATGGTCTTGGATCATCGCCTAAAAGGGGATGTACCGATTCCCAATCGTATCATCCAGGATACCATGAGCCAAGGGACTATTCTCGAATACGAGTTTGTCGTCGCCCCCACGACCGGAGAGTTTAAGGTGACTCTGGCCTGGGACGATAAAGAAGGGGCGACCTTGAATCCGGCCACCAATCCCATGCTGGTCAATGACCTGGATCTCGAGCTCGTGGCCCCTGACTGGACAACTGTTTATTATCCCTGGCAGTTGGGCCAGACAATCCAGGATGCCGCAGGTAATACCCTGGCCAACACAGCTCAGCCGCCCGGTACGAACATCCAGGTTGATAGACCCATCACACCGACAGGAACACCTGCCACCGACAATGACTATGTACCCGCCAACGCCCTTACAGGCATGGGTGATTGGGTGGCACGTCCAAGTAAAGACCACCTAAATAACGTGGAACAGGTCTTTATACCAGCGTGGGACAGTGATCCTGGACATTGGCGGGCGCGTGTGATCGGTTTTGATATCAAGGAGGGATTACAGGACTTTTCATTAGTAGGCTTTCCCTATCCCAATCTTGCGGAACTTGTAGTATGGAGCAGCGATCGCATTGCAATATCCGAATTCAATGAAGACATCACCTTCACTTGGGTGGTGCAGAATGTCGGGCCCCAAGATACGGGCAATACATTCGAATACAAGATCCTGCTGTCTAAAGATTTCTACCTGGGAGATGATGTCGTACTAGCAGACAGCAGCCAAACACCCCTGGGCCCTATGGCTCCCGACACAACGCTGTATCACCGCAGCACAGTACAAATAAGTCCGGACGATGCCAGGATCCTGCTCAACCGACAGCCCTGGGAACCCGATCCTACCATCACCGACCTTTTACGCGAAGACGTATTTCTGATTGTCTGGGTCGATACCAATGAAGCCCCGGATAAAAGCGTTCTGGAACACAATGAAGTCAATATGACCTTTGTACAACTCGCACGCATGGTCGACGTCGTCCTAGTGCTGGATCGCAGTGGTAGTATGAAAGGAACTATTCCAGTTTCCAATGCCACATCACAAAAGAAAATCCAGGCCCTCAAGACCTCGGTCAACCTGTTCCTGGACCTCTTCCGCATCGGTGCTGGCGACCGCCTGGCCCAAGTTAGCTTTTCCGAAAACGCCAGGACAGACTTTCACGATCACATGGGACTGGTTGCCATGCACAGTGCCAATCTTCAGGATGCACGCGACGCTGTCAATAAACTAACGCCGGGGACTACCACCAATATTCGCGCGGCTCTCAGACGAAGCCTCAACGAGTTTATATCCAAACCGGCA
This sequence comes from uncultured Pirellulales bacterium, assembly GCA_964559025.1. Classification (GTDB taxonomy): domain Bacteria; phylum Planctomycetota; class Phycisphaerae; order Sedimentisphaerales; family Anaerobacaceae; genus NIOZ-UU13. The sequence continues at coordinate 4,244 of CAZLIO010000033.1, forward strand.
GGGAATCGTCGCCGCTCACTTATCTTCTTTTCGGATGGCATGAAAACCGCGGGTGGCAATCCCAGTGATCCCTCCTTCCTGGCCCAATTCGGTGAAAACAACATCAACGTCTATTGCGTCGGTTTCGGTACTCCGGGGGGAGGAGATTATGAGGGGATTGATGTGCCTCTCCTGGACGCCATCTCTAATGTAACCGAACACGGTCTGTTTTTAATGAAAGAAACGGCCGTGGGCCTGGACAAGTTTTTCGTCAATGCCGTGGCCGGAGCCACACGGGCCGAAGCCATCCTTGATCCTGAAGGCAATGTCTCGGCCGGTCATACCCATTACGTGCCCGTGTCCGTTACAGAGCAAGAGGCCTGGGTCAACTTCATCTTGACTTGGGACAATCCCAACGAGGATCTGGATTTGGCCTTGCGCAGCCCCTCAGGCATAGTGATTGACGCTGCCCGTGCAGAGACCATGGATCAAATCAAGGTTGTCTCAGCAGATACCTATAAAATCATGCGGGTCATCTATCCCCTCTCCACTGGCCCGGCTGACGAACATGCTGGCTCCTGGACGATGTTGATCAGTAATCCCGCAGACCAGGGCGTAGTGAACTACTCCGCCTCTACTATTGCCAGGTCCACGATCCATGCGGAACTGGCAAGGCCCAAACCGACTGAAGGTGATACCTTTGCGCCAGGAGATCCCATTCCCCTTCGTGTCACGCTGTATCAACATGCAGGGATACCGATCGAGACCGCAGTCGTTACAGCGATTCCGACTGTTCCACGTGCAAGCAGCGGCAATCTGCTGTCCTGGGCAGGCATCACCCCCAGTGAACTCAATAGAATCCCCGTAGAACTCGATGGCGAACCACTGCCAGAGCGGCAGCGGATGATGATGGCTTTGCGCGACCGTTTAAGCAATCTGTCACTACGTTGGACCGCCGCGCCCTTTGAGCTAACGCCCGGACCGGAGCCAGGAGAATATACCGGTAGCTTTGCGGACACCGACCAGGCAGGCGTGTACGAATTCACTATTGCTGTCGAGGGCATTGTTGAGTGCCAAGAATTTCAACGTGAACTCACGACCTCTATCAATGTTCCAACTAATCCCGATCCAAACCAGACAGACATTGTGATTATCCCTGATCCCAATCTACCGGGAGGTCAGATTGTCACAATCGTCCCTGGAACGGTAGCTGGTGGACTGATAGGCCCGGGAATTGGATCAGGAATATTCATCGGTACTGATCCCTATTGGGAGCCGACTAGCGAACTTACGGATAATATGGATGGTTCTTATTCACAAGGTTTTGCACCGGCAGACCAGCCAACAACTACTCTGGACATTAGGATTCTGGATGTGAATCTGCCTGCCCTTAATATTGACACGCGCGTACCCGTACCTAGTGAGATATCCATAACCGGCAGAGTCGAGGAGCGCATCATCACGATTCATGTAGGTGCGGATGCTGATTTGTCTGAGGTAACAGGAGTCTCCATAGTGAAGGGAGGGCAACATGTCCGGCTGGATGAATCATTGATTGATCCTAATAGCGGAACGATTCAGTCAATTTTGCCCATGGATCTGGCGTCCGGAATCTACCGCATAGTCATTGAGAGCGGTGAGGGACGCGGCCCAACATCTTTGGATGCAGTTGTCGAGGTCATTGATCCAGACGGAAATTTAGCAAATCCTCGTGAGAAACTGTATGTCGAACTTGAGGCGTTACTACTTTCGTCAACCTGTACTGAAAGAAATGACCACTTGAATGGTATACTCCGAAATCTCAACCTTATTCCTATAGGCAACCACTTCACGGCAGAAAAGAAATTCGCGGCCGTAAATGAGGCGATCGTGCTACTGATGAACTGCCATGCCCAGATCACCCACGATGATATTGGCCACATTTTGTCGGCTTTGGAGAGCATTGAAACCGATATTGCCGACCCGAATCTTGTCGCATGGTGGAAGCTTGATAATGAAGGATTTGGCGCGGTTGTTGACTCCTCTGTCTACGACCATCACGGTATACTCGTTGGAGATCCACAGTGGGTGGAGGAATATGACGGCGGTAGCCTGGAACTTGATGGTTCTGGTGATTACGTTACTATCCCCGGATATAAGGGCATTAACGCTGACCGCTCTGATCCCAACAATCCCTTCCAGAAACCATTCAGCGTTGCTTGCTGGGTTAACACTACAAACGCAAATGGTTCACTTGTTTGCTGGGGCAGCAGTGATGGTACCGGCGTAGGAGGTCAATACCAGAATTTCCGCCTCAACGACGGTAGATTGCGTGCCGAGCACGGTAACGGTAGGTTCAGAGGAGCTGCCAGAATTGACGATGGAGAATGGCATCATATTGCTATGACCGTAGCAGAGGGCTCAAACCTGCAGCCGCCGGGGACTCAACTATACATTGATGGTCAAGAGGATACCGAAGGCGAAGATACGGTCAACTCGCAAAATATCTGGAATCTCACGGAAGATGCTGATGTTGGTATCGGCGTGCGTGCTTCCCATGGAGACCGGCTCTTCACTGGCCTATTCGATGATGTTCGCATCTACAATATAGCACTGACTAAAATCGATATACAGGTGATTTCGGGCTTTATAGAGTCTGGTAATCCTGACCCGGCCGACGGCACCAAGCTCATGGATACGTTGGCGATTCTGACGTGGGTACCAGGTCCCTTCGGAGCCGAGTTCGATGTCTATTTCGGCACGAATCCGGAGCCGGGAGCAGATGAGCTAGTAGGCCGTGTCACTGAGGCAACGCATTTCGCCACTGGTCTGGCCGAAGGCCAGACATACTACTGGCGGATTGATGATGTCGCAGCGGATGGTACTATTACAACTGGCAATGTATGGAGCTTCTGGATTCCTCCAAGAGGAGCATATAATCCAAGTCCGGCTGATGGTGAGGAAGTTACAGATACTGATGCTGACCTTAGCTGGGAAGCTGATTGGAACCCGGTAATGTATGTCGTACACTTCGGGACAAACGTAGATGAGGTAACCAATGCACAAGTAGGCTCTGGTCCTCCGATAATAGATATAGGCCATGATCCCGGACCGCTGATGCCCAGCACGACCTACTACTGGAGAGTTGATACGTTCTATGGCATGTGGATTGCAGGTCCTGTTTTGAGCTTTACGGTGCCTGCACTATAGGCCAGGTAAGGTTTAAGTAGAGAGTAGTATGCAAAACACTGAAATTGACCTGATTAAGCTGTTTATCTCTTAGCAGAATAGAAAAGGGATTAATCTGTCATATTCAGTTCTGATTAGGTAATGTTTATGAGCCTGGGGATGCGCCAGCCGCACCCCCAGCTTTATATTAACCACATGCGATTACGTATCTAAATCTATTGCCACAACTCCATGATCCAAAATCGACGGCACAGTAAGCGAGACAATGCATCTCTGGTTTGGTAATCATAAGTTTGGCCGCTGACTAAGGAGTATCTTCGGATTTTGGCGTCAATCCGGCGTCACTTTTGTTTATGTCCCAAGTATGATTACAGTATGGAGCCAGTGTGTAACAAGTACGCAATCTTTATTGACACCTCAAGAAACCTGATAAAGATTTGAAGGACAAGCACTTATGAGCAGAAATCATATTTTGGGAGCAGGAGGTCTTATCCGCTAATCTTGCGAAGCTGCCTAAGTCGTCTTCATATCATTATTTTCACTATTCGTTTACGCTGATAACGATTCCGGACTATCATTCCTGCGTTGCCATTCTGCAAAGTGGCCTTGCGGGCTCAAAAACCACGTTTAGTCGCTTATCCCAAGGAATTAAGAACCATAGGCGACCACTTGAAAAAGAAACGTCTGGATCTGCAAATGACTCAAAAAGATGTTGCCGCAAAGCTCCAAACCACGGTTTGTACTTATCGTGGTTGGGAAAGAAATCAGAGAAATCCATCCTGTCGATACATGCCGAAAATAATTAAATTTCTCGGATACACTCCCTTCGATACGGAATTCGAAGATCTCGGCCAGAAGATCCGTGCATACAGGAAATTGTTTGGCCTTCGGCAGAAAGATTTGGCCCGTTTGTTAGGCGTCGATCCAGGCACCATTTACCATTGGGAGAAAGGTAAGCACAAGCCAGAAAGAAGACTTCTTAAAGTACTGGCAACCTTCTTTCATGCTGATGCCTAGAATCAACACAGAAGAGTGCTTCACGTTCATCTTTATTAGGTGCTGTAAGATCGCTGAGAATTGACTTCATAACTGGCAAGTAAGACCTCTATAGAAGATAAGATATTGAAAATAAATAGCTTATGTAGAACTGGCGTGGTAGGCGTCAGTACAAGGCGTCATTTTGAGGGAAAAATCGTCGTATTTCGTATAGTGTTTAATCCGTGATGCGGTTCAAAAGAAAGCGTTTCCCCTTTAAAACCAACTTTGATTTTCAAAATTCTCCCCACTGCTTGTAACAAGATAGCATTTCGGATTAAACTCGATGAACGAAACCGCTTCGCGGTGCTGCCGTGTGTGGGGCTAAAGACAATGCTGTATTTCTATGGGGATTGTAACCAGCGCCTATCCTTCTCATAGCAGGCCTTTGTATGGTTAACGTAATCACTTTGAGCGGAAGTAAGGGTAACATGAAGTCGAAAACGCGATTGTCATCAATCAGTTTTATGCCAAAAAGTCCGCTAACATAATTTTCTTTACAGTGTGTTGACCACCGGAGGCAGACCATAAGTGTTACCCTCCTAAAGAGTTTCAGTGTGAGAAGCGGGTGTGGGTTGAATTCAATTATTTTCATGAGGTATCTAAAACCTTTGGCATAAGTGGTGAGTCTCTCGAAGCACATACCGCAAGTATCGGCAACTCAATAACCCGCCTCATACGGCCTTGCTTACATCGGGGACATTCTGTCACATCTACACCGGTCAATCGCAGCATTTTCTCTTGTATTGTTTCTTCAGGAATCCGTGGTGGTTCGGAAGATAAACCAAGCAACTCGCGGCATCTTGTCAGATCGTCTTTTTTGCAACGGTTGGCCAGAAAGCCGTAATGGCGGATTCGCACGTATGAATCGGGAAGTACGTGGAGCAGGAACCTGCGGATAAACTTCTGGGCAGCTATAGTCATTTGCTTACATTTATCACCGTTAGTACGATCTCTATACCGGAATGTGACCAAGCCGTCTTCGACTTTCACGATACGATGGTTGGCAATAGCAACACGATGTGTATAACGGCCAAGATAGTCAAACACCTTTTCAGGGCCGTTGAAAGGTGCCCTGGAATAGACAACCCAATCTTTTTTCCAGAGTTGGTCGATCAGATGGGAGAAGTTCACTTCAGTTACAAGAGGGGCTATTTGCCCAGGAAATATCAGCATACCTTTAACAAATGCCTTTTTAAGATAATCAATAAATTTGCCACGAAAAACCTTTGACAGTGCCTTCACGGGAAAGAGGAAATTCTTCCGGGAGTGGATCCAATGCTTGCCGTCAGAAGAAAGCACACCCGCTGGGATAACACAGTGAAGATGAATGTGACTGAGCAGTTTCTGGTCCCAGGTATGTAGAATTGCGGTAAATCCGATTTTCCCTCTAAGACCATGTTTGGGATCGCCGGCAAATTCCTGAAGGGTTTCTGCAACCGTCTTGAACAACAAATCAAAAACAATCTTCTTGTTACATCGTGCGAGCTGATTTAGCTCATGCGGAATTGTGAAAACATTATGGAAGTACTCCACTGGTAGTAGCTCTGCCTTACGCTTTTCGAGCCATTCGGCCTTGGCCAGAGCTTGACATTTCGGACAATGGCGGTTACGGCAGGAATTATAAGCAATCCTTTCAAACCCGCACAAGTCGCATCGTTCCAGGTGGCCACCGAGATACGCTGTTCGGCAAACCTCAATAGCATGCATCACCTTCAGATCAGGCAGTGGTAAAGAATGACTACGCCTATACTGCTCACCATATTCACGGAAGATGTCAGCGACTTCATAGCGTGGTCTTGTGGATTCAAGGTTCCCTGCCGTCCGCGTGGCACTGGACAGCATGGATTACCTCTACTTATTCGAACTATCAGGTGGAGCCGCCAGCAGATCCAGCGGGCTTCGTGTTCCCTGCAGCGTCTTGCTGGTTACTTGCAGATAACGAACCGTGGTCAGGATGGAGCTATGACCCATCAGCAACTGGATGGTGCGGATATCTTCCCCTGCTTCCAACAGGTGGGTGGCAAAACAGTGACGTAAGGTATGAATCCCGCCTTTTCGAGTGATACCGGCCTTCGCAACTGCTTTAGCATAGGCATTTTGAGCCATGCGAGCACACAATGGTTTATGCCGTTTAATGCCTGGAAACAACCACACAGCTGGCCGCTTTATCTTCCAGTAAGTGCGAAGTTCACAAAGCAAGCGTTTTGATAGAAGGGTATAGCGGTCTTTTTTCCCCTTGCCCTGGTCCACCCGGATCATCATGCGGTCGCTATGTATGTCGGTTACCTTCAGGTGCACCAATTCACTGACCCGAAGCCCTCCACCATAGGCGGTCATCAACAGCATCCGGTGTTTTAGATTGCGTGGAGCAGCAAATACACGCTCCAGCTGCTCAGAGCCGAGGATCTCCGGAAGGCGGGTTTCTCTTTTGATTTGTGGGATGGGGACACTTGCCCTATCCTGCTTGAGCGTCACTGTATAGAAGAAACGAATCCCCGTTATGATGCTATGGCAACTACCCACTGCGAGCTTACGCTCGCTCAATAGGTGTACAACGTAATCCTGGATTTCCTCTGACCCAATGGTATCTGGTGTCCGGTGGTAGTATTTGGCCAAGCCTGCTACTGCCCTGAGATATCCTCGCTGGGTTATGGGTGAAAAATTCCGCGATTGCATATCTCTGATCATTCGTTTTCGTAACTCTGACATAATAAGTCCTTTCTGTTTGATACCACAAATTTAGACACTCTCGCTGAGCGCCCTGTCAGAGAAATCTTAACGGATGATCACGAAATGCCAAAAGCGTATGGGTGCTAAGCGATATGAGAAATGAAGTTACAAAACTGAGCGCCTATACCACCGCGAAGCGGTTTAGTTCTTCGCAGCCAAAAGGAACGTTTTCGAAAGGAGCAAAAAATGTTTAAAAAAGTATGATCAAATCAAACTGGGTCCTGGATCCCGGGAAGTTCCTCTCCCGGCAAGAAGTAGACAGGCTGCTCGAGACAGCCAGAAAAAGAGCAGAAGTAGCCCTTGCCCAAGGCAACAAGGTAGCTATCAGGGACTACTTCATCGTAGACCTGGCTTTGTCGACGGGATTAAGGGTTGCGGAGATTGCGGACTTGAACTGCAAGGACATCTTTTTGAGAGAGCGTTTCTGTGCACTTCTGGTCAGGAACGGCAAGGGCGGCAAGAAGAGGCTGGTACGGTTCAACGGATCTTTGAAGTGCCATTACGAGAAGTATCTTCTCTGGAAACAAACTATCGACGAACCTGTTGGCCTTGGCGATCCGCTGTTTTTGTCCAGCAACACGGGCGGTCACATGACTACACGGGCTTTAGAGAAGGCTTTCAAGCGGACGGCAGCCAGAACGGGATTGCCCTCTCATTATTCGATTCACTGTCTCAGGCATACCTATGCTTGCGAGCTTTACAGGGCCAGCGGTTACAACCTGCGACTGGTTCAGAAACAGCTTGGACACGCTCAAATAGCAACCACCCAGGTTTACGCGGATGTGGTTGAGCCAGACATGCAACGAGCTTTACAAAGGTTATACATGCCGGGATCAAGACGAATGCGAAGCTTTTAAGGCAGCGATGGCAAATATGCTATGAACCATGACATGAAGATGGGTCTTTTCCTTGGCCGGGCCAAATCGCATATAAAATCAGTTGTTGACACGGCGAGCCTACGGACAACAACTTGTGAGGATGGCCATGTGATTATGACCGCAACCATAACTTACAGGAAAGGCAAATCGGAACCGGATGTAGCAAGGGATCTGGCGGCCATTATAGACAGGGCACGCCACGGCATGAATCAGTAACTTGGAAGGCCTGTCTCTTTAATTAGTTATCCCTTGGGTTTGTGAAGAGTATCTGCGTGAAAACATAAATGCCGCACAAGCAATGTGGCAGAATGGAGATAATTATGAACAGAAATGAACAGGTAAATGGTGAGAAAATGTGGGAATACATCAGCAATATGGGAAAGGCGATAAAGAAATACAGAACTGGGATAGGCGTTGGAGCAATCATCACAGTAATGCCTTTTATATCCAGTTGTGCTGAGTTCTGGCAGGAAAGCTACAAGGAACTGGCAAAAATCAATGATGGTACCCAAACTCAGTCAACAAGCTACGATACCTCTTATAACGATAGTTATTGGAGAATGCAGCATTCAATCAATGAACTGGAAAGGATTAAGAGAGAGGCAGCCTGGGACACTACCCGTATCAATGCAGCCAGCCGGAAGATACTGTACGAAATGGAACTGCAAAAGAAATTAAAAGAATTGGAGAGGCAACAAAGGGAAATGCAGAGGCAGAGATAGATTCTACCTCTCTGCCATTATGAGGGTGAAATAGAGCCTCTGGTTCCCCCTCCTGAGGTCCTGGGAAAGTTTACCTGCTTGGTTACGACAGGGGAGGTCAATGTTTGGGCGACTTACACTTTGCCTAATCAAGCACGTTTTCCCGTCCTTAACGGCATGCCTAAAACCAGCGTTACTATTCATGGAAGTTCGGGTGCATAAAATAATGGCACTAAGTTAAGCTCCTAACCTTGCTTTATCGCGTGGCACTTTCAGAAAACCGAATTTTCGTGTCTGGCGTTTTATTAATCGTGGCTCAATACGATTAGGTCGATAGGAATTTGTCTGACAGGCTATATGATGCAGCATTGCTGTGTAAGCCCTATGCCGTTCGTAGAGATTGGGCGTTTGGAGCTGAAACGAAAATGCCAGGATTGTTCTGACTGCACCGAGAAAGCTGATTCGGTCTGCCTGCGTTTGAGTTTGTTGTGCGGCTTGATGTATAACCGTCCACACAAGATTATGAGCTAAGACCGTTGCAGCGACTTCGGAGTACACATTCTTGACCTTCCTGCTTTGTAGTACGTTCATTTGGAGTATCGTTTTGAGTGACCCGATGCGGGTTTCAATTTCCCACCGCTGGCGATACAATTTGACGATGCTCGATCGCGAATACCTCTGGGGCTCTAACAATGTTGTGACCAGCCATATTTGCTTGAGTTTACCGTTGCGCCGGAACTTGGCGCGAATCAGCCGCACACGTATGTAGCGAGGTAACGAATCATCGTTATATCGTTTGCGTAGTTGTGGTGCCAAGTACAGGCGGACAATCCACTGGTTGTGACCAACGCGTTTTCCAGCCTTGATCAGTTTGTATGGATCACGTTTCTGATGAAGGGGGCTGATAACAGAAATCCGGCGTTGTCGGAGTTTGGCCAGGTTGTAAAATGAACAGAACTTCTTGTCAAATATACAGATAGATCCATTCGGAATCTTAGGCCACATCTGATTAAACTGGGCATCTTCGCTGGTGCGATAGTGCCCAATTTTGTATTCGCAAACGGCTTGAACACCGGCACGAACAAGAAAGGTTAGCCTTGCGACTGGAAAGCGGCTCAGGCCGTGTTTGGTATTGGCATAGCCAAATGTCTTGACCAACTCAGGCTCGTCCGGCATCGAGACAGTTGATCCATCGATCAAAAACACTGGCCGGCCACAGTAGAGATATTGATGGCCAACTAAACTGACCAAGCGTTGCTCACTACGCTGAATCAATTTCAGCCAAAGGGCTTGCGGGAGCTTTGATCTTGCCTGACACCATGCGGCATCGGTAGGCGCCTTAAGCTGGATGTTTGCTGCAGCCATGTCGGCAAGCAAAGTCTTTATAGATTTGTTCCTATGAAGACTGCGGTACACAAGAGATCGAACCATGATCGCCGGTGGCAATAGTCGCTCTCGCCAGATGTGCCCCAACTGCTTACAGATAGTCTCGATCTCTGCATTTGCCAGAAGCTCTCTCAGAGCAGCAAAAGGAATACGTTGAGAAAATGCCTGCTGATCTTCCGTGGATTTGCCGATACTGTACATAATAGGCCTCCTTGTCCAATGAGTAGTATAGATGGTTTACACCTATCTCATCGGCAAGGCAGGCCTTGCTTTATGAAAAGAAACTGCTTAACTTAGTGCCATTAGGTGCATAAAACAGATATCCACCACAATGACAATCAGAGGCGCCAAAACCAGGTACAGCCCTTTCAAGCATACTAGCAAGTTTTCTCGCCAATTTACATTCATGTTCATGTGATCCTGGAATGGTAATAGCTCCCAGCATCTCCGCCTTGACTGAGAAATAGTCAATGTGCCATTGAAGGGCCTTTTTCCTTTTGCCATGACGTTCAATTCGAGCGGATAGATTACGTTGTGCACCCCCCACATAGAAATACACACCTTGCCGAAAGCATATTCGACCGAGTCGGCCTACGCTTATATACTGCATCTTAGGTAGAGTGAACTTTAGCCAAAATTTGGAGATACAGAATTGATAAAAAAGACGCCGACA
>CAZLIO010000034.1:0-14409 GCA_964559025.1 uncultured Pirellulales bacterium
GAGGTCAACAAGCAGCTCGAAAAACAGCAGAAAGACAAACTCATCACCGAAGATGACCTCGAAAAAGGCAAGAAGCAAGTCGATGATATTACCAGGCAATACTCCGACAAGGTTGACGAGCTAATCACAAACAAATCGGACGAGATAATGCTTGATTAATTGTGCTAAAAAGTGCACAATGCCTTATGCACTTATGCTCTTGTGCACTTATGCACCAACTTTATTTTTGGGGGTCGAAATGGTTAAGACTAAAAAGAAATCGAAGTCTGGGTTGCGGAAAAAAACCTCCACAAGAATACTCAAGCTGGTATTGCTGCTGATAGTCGTTCTGACTGTACTGGTTTTCTTACTTGTACCGGCCTTCATGTCATCCGAGAAAGGCCGCCGGTTGATATTGTCCAAAATCAACGATTCGATCGCCGGCCAAATAGATTTCGCCGACCTGTCTATGGGCTGGTTCAAAGGAATCAAGGTCTCGGATTTGGGCTTCAAAGACAGAGTCGGTCAAATTTCCGCTCAAGTAAAGCAGGTAACAACAAAACCCCACTACGTTTCCATTATCATGGGAAATCTATCCTTCGGAGAAACATCAATTGACCAGCCTAAAGTATATATAAATCTCCAAAACCAACCTGCCGTTGAGCCTGTCGTCAAAGCTCAGCCTGTTCCTGCAAAAGCCGGCTATATCGCTCTTGTTATGGATGTTGCAATTAACGATGGCAATTTGAAAGTAACAGATTCGAGAGCCAGAACTGTTGAGCTGTCTGAGATAAACTCAAGGTTAAACTTACGGCCACCGGGACGGCAAACAGATTTCGATATCAATCTGGCTGTGAATCAAAAAGCCGAGCAATCGCAGGTTCACGCAGTGGGTAAAATTAAACCGGGCAAGGACAAAAAAGGCTGGACACTAAAAGGCACTACCGGCAACTTCACCGTTGAGGTCAATGACCTGGACCTCGAATCCCTGGGGCCGATTTTTGAATTGGCTAAAATCGACGTACAAGCCAAAGGTACAGTTTCAGCTGACGTAAACGCCGTAATCAAAGATGGTAGTTTTGAAGATTTAAATGGCACAATCAACGCAAAGAACCTGGACGTAACCGGCCCTTTACTCAAAGGAGACCAGCTAAAGACCAGCTTGCTGGATGTTGCTGTGAAACTAAAAAGTCAACAGCAACTGATAAACATAGAGAAATTGCAGCTCGATAGTGACTGGCTCGTTGCAAAAGCCGGAGGGATGGTTCCCACCACGTTTAGGTCGTGGTCCGACTTTTTAACATCCGAGTCAGATTACAGTTTAGACGCTGATTTCGACCTTAATGTCGCCTCGATTCTCTCGCAGATGCCGCATACATTTGGTATCAAAGAGGCAACAAAGATAACTTCCGGCAAACTGAGCGGAAACATTAGGGCAAATCGCGGGAGGCTTACCGGCCAGGCAAATCTCACTGAACTGGCCGGCGTCGTCGAAGATAAAAAGCTCGCTCTTTCTGAACCTCTCACCGCCAAACTTCAGATTTCGGCCGACAATAAGACAATAAGTTTCGATGAGCTCGATGTATCAGCCGCATTTGCAAAAATCAATGCCAGCGGCCCCCTTGAAAAGCTCAAATACAATGGCAATGTTGACCTTGAAAAACTACTATCAGAGTTTGGCCAATTTGTTGATTTGGGTCCATACAAAATAGCCGGTGAGATCTCGGAACAAGGTACACTCTCTATAGGTAAAGACAAGGTAACAGGCGTTGGTTCTTCGCAGGTCAAAAATCTTAGCATAACTTCGACTGCCGGCGTCACAGCGCAAGAGCCAATGGCCGAGGTTAAATTTGCTTTCGGTTACGACCGGCAGGCTAACGTCCTGACCTTTGATTCTTTCCAGGCAAATGCAAGTCTCGGCCAGGTCAATATAGAGCAGGCCATTCTTCCAATAGGTGAAAAGCCGCAAGTACCTATGCACCTGGATATATCTGCTAAGAACATTGACCTTGGAAAAGCAAAGCCGTTTGCAGTTCTGTTCGCGTCTTTGCCGCAAGAAACGCAGCTTGCCGGTATCGCCGAATCAAAAATCTCTGTAAGCTCTGATAAAAACATCTACAAAATCACAACCGACTCTACAAAAATTAGAGCTTTTAAGCTCACTTCCCCCGGCAAAAAGCCCTTTGAGCCGAACGAAGTAACACTGACTTTTGAAGCCGAGGTAAATCCCGAACAAAAAACTGTTAATATCAAAGAACTACAGTTAGAAAGTCCACAAATAAAGATTCACAAAGGCGAATTTAACCTATTCAACGAAGCTGACAAAACTAAATTAAAAGGGCAAGCGGAGTGTGAATATGACTGGTCGGCAGTGAGCGCCGTGGCGGCACCATATTTGCCGGAAGGTCTGACACTACAGGGCAAAAGAAAAGACGATATTAATTTTGTCAGTGAATATCCGAGCGTACAGGCTGACAAGCTCATGGCCAATCTCACAGCCGGCGCTAAATTTGGATTTGAACGAGCCAGCTATATGGGTCTGGATTTCGGCCCCACCGATGTAGATATTAAAATGCAAAAAGGCCTGCTGAATATCCCCCCGTTTGTAACGACCGTCAATGAAGGTCAGTTCAACTTTGCCGGGCAGGCGGATTTCAGGCTGGAGCCCGCGACATTGAAAATTACCAAACCACTACAGTTAATGAAAGACATCAAAATCAACGACCAGACTACCAAAGAGCTTCTGAGATATGTCAATCCCATTTTCGCAGACGCCGTCAATGTCAGCGGCATTGCCAATTTTAGCTGCGAACAGCTCATTATTCCGTTTAGTGCTGCCGCCAAAAAACAAACTGAAGTTATCGGCACGATTTCAATGAACAAAGTGCGCTTACAGGCCTCGGATTTGCTCGGGCAGATTCTTACGGCGGCCGGCACCAGCGCCAGAGGTGCGGATATTACCATCCGTCCGACGAAGTTCGTGCTGCGGGATGGATTTCTCAGATATGATGATATGCAAATGGATGTCGGCGACAATCCGGTCAATTTCAAAGGCGTTATCGGCCTCGATAAGAGTCTGGATATGACGATAACCCTGCCCTACACCGCCGTAGGCAGAACAATAAGAATCGGTCAGGAAACCAGCAGCCAAAGAATTCAGGTGCCGCTCAAAGGTACCATCGACAAGCCGCAACTTGATTTAGGCAAACTCCTTGAGGGCCAGTTAAGGCAACAATTGGAAGACCAGCTGCGAAAAGGCCTTGAAGAGTTATTAAAGTAACGCAAACCGACCGATTCTGTCGCCGGCAATCACGGCAGGCCGGCAAAGATTCTTTATTCAGCTCGCCATTTTACCACAGGTTTCACCTGAATTGGCCGATATAATCTGGAATTGAAAGGGCATAGAGATGTTAACGCTCAAGGAGCTTTTATCCACACCTACGACACAGCTTGGTAAAGCCGGTCGATTTGCGGTCTTTCAGATTAAGCTATGGTCTCATTGTATCAGACTGCTGAAGAAAAACAATGCAGGTCGCCAGGCGGCTGCACTGTCGTATCACACAGTTTTCGGAATTGTGCCGTTGGCTATCGTAACGCTTTTGATATTCCAGCTCTTTCCCGCCTATAGTGATATCGGAGAAAAGCTGAAAAATTTCGTTTACGACCAGGCCAACTTATCAGCTTTCGAGAGCCCTGCCACCGGTACCGAAGACACCCAGAAAACTATAACCCTTATAGAGCACCTCGATGAAATAGTCGGCAAATTCTTCACCGGCGTAAACAAAGGCTCCATCACAATATTTAGTGTGGTAATTGTCATTTGGGCAGCCCTGGCTCTGCTCTCAACAGTAGAAAGAACCTTCAACAATATTTGGCACGTTCCGAGGGGCAGAAATTTTCTGAATCGAATAATCAACTATTGGGCCATACTGACCCTTGGGCCGCTGCTGCTCGGCCTGGGTGTGTACGCCAGCGCTCAATATGCTACTTTGGCACAGTTACAACAAACCCTTTTGACCTACATTGCCCCAACGGTGGTCTCTTATATTGTTGCGATTGTGGCGTTTTTCTTTCTGTACTTTGTTTTGCCGAACACAAAAGTTCAGGCAAAGGCCGCCATCTGGGGTGCTGCGATAGCAGCCTTGGTTTGGATAGCAGCCAAAAGTATCTTCGGATACAGTATAACGGAATTAAAGCTTTACAGCACGGTTTATGGCGTATTGGCTCTGGTTCCAATGACCGTGCTCTGGATTTATATTACCTGGCTCACAGTGCTTTTCGGCCTGCAGTTGACATTTACTACTCAGCACCTCAGGAGTCTTGACGCCGCTGAAATTGCTGCTTCCAAACAAACCGAGGAGTATTTCATAGCCAATGACATTACTGCTATCAATATTGTCAGAGAGATTGCCGTTGCTTTCGAGTCAAATCAGGCTCCGGTCCCACCCGAAGTTATATGCAGCAAATTAGATATTCCCGCCGAGTTCGGTGTCAAAATTCTCAGTCATCTTGTCAACAGCAAACTGATAGCCAAGACTTCCGAGCCTACGGTGGGTTTCCTGCCCGTTAAAGACCCGGCAAATATCAGGCTCTCGGACATCGCCGAAGCCGTAGCTGCGGCGGGCTTTGCACAGTCAACAACAAACCAGCCGCAGACCCTTGCACAGATAAATCAATCCCAGCGAAACGCTTTGGCCCAATACAGCCTAAAACAAATTCTCGACGTTGAAAAGAATAGTTAAAATCGCTTTAACAAAATGTTTGCAGCGTTGTAGATAAAAAACAGGCCGAATAAAAGCAGTGCCGCCGAGCAAATCATCAGCACTATTCGCATTCCTCGCGGGCCAAGCAGTACCGAGCCTTTGAAACTCGCCCACGACAACGCACTGAGCCAGATAAGGTCGCACAGCCAATGAACGATTGCGAATACCACAAAGGCCCATATCCCTATTCCGGTAGCAGTGGTCGCAAGAGTTAATCCGACGGTCGCCCACCAGAGCAGAAAATAAGGATTGCCCGCCGAGAGTATTATCCCTGCCAGCACCGGTGCACTTTTGGTAACTTTGCCTTGTTGTTCTTCTGCCGAGCGCAAACTTATCAGCATTTGGATTGCCATTATCAGCAGAAACGCTCCGCCGGCAAGCCCGATTATAATTTGTGCGGTGGGCAGTTTCAATATTCTGCCCACACCTAACACAATCAAAATCATCAGGGGAAATTCGACAACGCCGTGCCCAACGGCGATAAGCGCACCAGCGTATCGCGAGCGCGTCCCCATTGCAATCGCCGCTGCCGTTACCGGCCCAGGCGCCATAACGCCTGATAGCGATATTACAACCACCTCAATTAAGAAAAGTATCAGCTCCACCAGATTATCAATTTACTCCCCGATAATTTTAACCAAAAGACGTTTTCGGCGTTTGCCATCAAACTCAAAGTAGAAGATGTGTTCCCACGGCCCAAGATGGAGCTTGCCGTCTGTAATTGCGACCACGACCTCACGCCCCATTATTTGTCGTTTCAGATGAGCATCGGCATTATCTTCGTACCCGTTATGGCGGTATTGGTTATATGGTTTTTCCGGGGCGAGCTTTTCCAGCCAAACCTCGTAATCATGATGCAGGCCGGATTCATTGTCGTTGATAAACACCGATGCTGTTATGTGCATTGCGTTAATAAGTACAAGTCCGTCCTGAACGCCGCTTTCATCAACAAGCCGCTCTACTTCATTATGGATAGATACAATCGCACGCCGTTGCGGTATGTCCATCCAAATTTCTTTTGTCAATGTCTTCATAAAACAAATCTCCTGTATAGATGCAGCAATTATAGATTTATTAACAAAATAAAGCAAGAGACTATGGTATAGAGAGCAAGTGCAGAATGAACTTGTAATATTAAACAAAATATCTTTGCAAATATTAACCAATTTTCAGATTTGAAAATATCAAAGAAAGTGCGGTTACGCCGAAGCCTGACGCAATTGAAAAAAAGAGCGTTGCTGATATAAACACTATTTTTTTACTATATGAGTCATAATTTTTTCTCCCGTCATTCAGCCAGGCTGTCGAGAACCTGCTTCATGCTGCGCCGATATTCCTGAAATGCTTTCCTGCCTTTTTCGGTAAGGCACAGAAGTGTTCGCGGAATCTTTTCTACAAACTCCTTTTTAATCTCGACATAGCCGGCGGTTTCCAGCTTACTCAGATGCGCGGAAAGATTTCCCCTCGTCAGATGAGTTTGGTTCATCAAAAACAGAAAGTCGGCACTCTCAACCACGGAAAGATATGCCAGAATCAGCAGTCTTGCCGGCTCGTGAATAATTCGGTCGATTTCCGCAAGCGGCTGGAGGCTATCTCCATTTATTTCATTCTTTGCCATCATTAGCCTCCTCTGCTAATTTTGGATATTTGTGAAGAAAAAGATTGAGCCTGACTATGCCAATTGGTATCAAAAGTCCCGCCAGGCCCCAGCCTTGTATGGCAGTAGCTACCCTTGGTTCATAATCGAGTGACACAAGCAGCAGACCTATCAAACCGCTGGCCAAAAACAAACCGATAATAAAATAATCGTAAGTGTTAGCGGTTCTCCAAACCTGGGCTAAGGTTACACCGGCCAGCACAATCCCGAGGTACAGCGGCAGCAACCAGCGAAGCTGTGAAACAAAAAATAAACCAGTACCAATCAAAACAAGTACGATGGCAATGACGAATATTTTTCGACCCGTCGCTTTATCCTTTGGCTCCGGCAGCTTTGCGTATCCCACTCGCGGATAAGTGATTCGCCTCCGGCAGGCTGGTTTCAAGAGAATTTGTATCGCACAACCGGCAACCATCGCTATCGAAAGTCTGAAATCCAGAAAAAAGATTGCCATTATGCCCAGCGAGAACCCGACCAGAATCTCATCCAGTCCATCCTGGTGAAGGGTCATGCGCGTTTTTTGTTCGATTGCTTTCAAGTCAATTCTCTGCGTCATTGAATACCTCCTTTACAGGTTGAGAGTATTTTCGCAGGAAACGGATGAATGTGACCAGCCCCCAGGGAATCAGCAGGCAGCCCATAACAAGAAAGTACAGCAGTGTGCCGGTCTCTACGGCTTCAAAGTTGAGAATTGACAATACGAAGCCGCTTATTAAGGACCACAGGGCAAAAACGTAATAGCGAGCGCAGCCGGATTTGGAGCCGAAAGAGCTAAACATACCTGCCAGCACCACGCCCCCCCAGAC
The DNA here is from genome assembly GCA_964559025.1 of uncultured Pirellulales bacterium. GTDB lineage: Bacteria > Planctomycetota > Phycisphaerae > Sedimentisphaerales > Anaerobacaceae > NIOZ-UU13. The sequence continues at coordinate 7,206 of CAZLIO010000034.1, forward strand.
CGGAACCCATCTCATCCATAGGTTGAAGTCCCGCACATCGCCGAAAAGGAAAAAGACGACAGCCAGAACTACAACTACGATAAGCGTAATGAGAAAAATAGCTCCGAGAACTTCTTTAGGTTTGTCCGGGATTAGTTTGACATAGCCTATTCGGGGGTACGTAAATCGCTTCCGAAGGGCCACCAGCGCAGGCCCAAAAAGAATCACGGGTAGAGCTAACATGACAACCAGAACCCGTGAGAACAGGCGGGTGGATATCGCCATCATGCAGATGCCCATAACAAGCTCCAGAAGACCGTCCTGCTGACTGTCTCTGAAGGTTTTCTTTTCGATTTCTTTCAAATTAAACATTGTCACTTTTTGTCTCCTTTGTAGATTTAGGATATTTGTGTATAAATAATATGAACAATGTGAATCCGGTAACTATGAATATACCTCCCATAACAAAAAAGTTAATGATAAGCCCATCGTAAGATTCGAAGCTCATTATCGAAAATAAAAGGCCGGAAACGACGGCCAGGACAGCAAATACTATGTAACGGATAAACCCTGACTTGCCGTGTGCATAGAGAAATCCACCAACCATCAAGACGCCCATAAGAGCAGGAGACCATTTTTTATAGGCAGCCGCATCTTTGACCTTGCCGAAAAGAAGAAAGCAAATAACCATAAGGGCTAACACGACGGCCGTATAACTAAATATGCCTTTGGCTGTCTTCTTCGGATCATCCATAGGCAATTTGGCGTAACCTATCTTTGGGTAGGTATATCTTTTCCTTATGACCTCTATGAAACGGGGAAATAGGAATATTGGAATGAGAATTGCGAAAACATATAAAACTGAACCCAAAGTAGCGCCAAGGCTAATCAGCAAGATGCCAAGCATAATCTCAACCAGGCCATCCTGAAAGGAGACCCGGTAAGCCTTTTGTTCGATTTGTGTTAAGTTGATTTCTTCTTGTTTCATTGTTAATATCCTTAACATAAACTAATTTGTATTACATATCAGTTTGCTATACAGACTAATTTATAGTACAGACGCATGAGCGTCAAGTATTTTTTCCAAATTTTTGAAAAATTTTTTGGATTTATTGGATTCTTGGGAGCAGAAATGTTACAAATGCTTGTGATAGAGGCACTTATGAGTACTGTCGAAGCCTTTCTAATAGTTGTAATTTTTTACGAAATTTTCTTCTTTCCCCCTATATTTTCGTTCCATGCGCACAGATTTCTAACTAAATAGCCCTGAACATCCCTAATATGCCTTCTACAAAAAGCAGGCGGTTTTCTACTGTCTTGTATCTCGGAAGACCCACTTTCCCCTGTCTGACGACGCTTTTCGTACCAATTCAAACGAAGTTAGAGGCCCCTTCTTACCTCATCTAATCGGTCCTTAGCATCCGGAACCATCTGGAAAATCTTGTCGAGCTTTTCACACGCATAGTCATCGCAATACGCACAGTTCGCAATACTCTTTTCCTTTCCACATTTTCTAATCTCGCACACTTTGCAATGACTGAAAAGACGTTCGCCATCTGATAAGCAACCGTCACAGTTAATATCTTCCGGCTTAATGTCCGCGTTATATCCTTTGGACCATTGCTCCGCTACTTCCGCTCTCTTTTCGTCGTCATCATTCTCGGTTGCTATGAATGCATCACATTCATTACATAGCAAACCACAAAAACTCATCATCTCATTCATCTTTTTACTCCATTGTCATAAAGGTAATTATTTCCTACTTTAGCAGTTTTTCATAGACCGCCTCGATGGTATCGACCATCGTGTCGGGGGCGAATCTCTCTTTTACAGATTCCCTGGCGTTTTCACCGAGTTTCTTTCTTAAGTCCTCGTCTTTTATCAATTCCGCACAGGCCTTTGTTAATTGCTCGACGTTTTTCGGCTCAATAAGCCGGCCTGTGTTTTCATTTACAACTTCTCTTGCACCATCAACATCGAAGGAGACAGCCGGCCTGCCGCAGAGCATTGCCTGGGGCAGAGTACGTGCAAGCCCTTCCCGCAGCGAGCAGTGCACAAGGATGTCCGATGATTGTATGGCAAGCGGGATTTGACTCGGCGGCAAAAGACCTGTGAATTTTACCTTTTCAGCTAATCCCAACTGGCAAACCTGTTGTTTGAAATGGTCGGAAAGATTTCCATCCCCGACAAACAGCCAGACGCACTTTTCAAATCGTTCCGAGAGCTGCTTGGCCGATTCAATAATATATTCGTGTCCCTTGAGCATAAACAATCGTGCAATGGTTACGAGCACAATCGAATCTTCGCTGATTCCGTACTTTCGGCGAAAATCTCTTTTACGTCCTTCTGAGATTGGCTCTAAGAAGTCATCTTCTTCGATAGCCGAATAAGCGGTAATAAACTGTTCGGGCCTGCCGATACCTGAGGCGGTTGCCTGTGCGGTCATTGCGTCTGCGACGCTGATAAAAAAGTCCGTCCGCTTTGCAGCAGATTTCTCGATAGCAATATAAAACTTGTTCAGCCATTGACTTTGATACTGATGGAAGGCCAGCCCATGTATTGTGTGCACTATCTTCGTAGCTCGTGACTCGTGACTCGTGGCTCGCCTGAGACTGTAAGCTGCAAATCTACCTAATATGCCTGCCTTTGCTGAGTGAGTGTGCACAATATCCGGTTGCAATTGTCGCAGAACTTTTTTTATCTGGAAGTAGCTGACAATATCTTTAAAAGGATTTATTGCCCGGCGAAGTCTGTCGAGAACAATAACTTTATAATCCTGTCCTTTCGTTTGATTAAAAAGCTCGCCTTCCGGTCCTATAGCCGGGCCGGTAATGAGCGTAACATCGTGCCCCCGTTGTGCCAGGAGTTTACAGGTAATAAGCGTATTTTCCTGCGCCCCACCGAGTATTAACCTCGTTATGATATGAACAATCTTCAATATGTATCCTGCATTCTGTCTTCTAATATTTAATCCACATCAGGCATAATCCCTGAGCCGGGGCAAGGGGTCCTGCTGCGGTTCGGTCTTTTGCTTCGAGAATCTCGTTAATCTTTTCCGGCTTCCATCTTCCCCTGCCTACTTCGACCAGAGTGCCGACGATATTTCTGACCATATTATACAAAAAGCCGTCACCTTCGACATCCAAGTATATCCATTTATCTTCTGCTGTAACATTGCAGCGAAAAATAGTCCGGACGGAGTTTTCGCGTCGATCTGCCGCCGAGGCGAATGATTTGAAATCCTTTTTACCGACAAGCAGTTGTGCCGCTTCGTTCATTGCACTCACATCAAGCTTTTTCGGTAGATGCCAGCATTGATTCAAACGCAGAACCGGCCGGTACCGGCCTGTATAAATCGCATAGCGATAGAGTTTGCTTTTCACACCGCTCATCAGGTCAAATCCCCAGGGCACTTCTTCAGCAGAGGTAACTACGATGTCACGCGAAAGTTGGCCGTTGATTGCTTTGGGGAAGTTCTCCGTGGGGATGGGAGAATCAATCTCGAATAGTGCGACCTGTCCCAGAGCGCTTACGCCGGCATCAGTCCTGCTCGCACCGTGGACGTAAGTTCGGACACCGACAAGATTCGAGACGGCCTCGACAAGCTCGCCCTGGATGGTTCTTTTACCCGGTTGTGTCTGCCAGCCACGGTATCGGCTGCCGTCGTATTGCACGGTGAGTTTTATATTGCGAACGGCCATTATTACAGATTAGACCAGCTTTTCCGCAATCTGCACAGCATTCAGAGCCGCTCCTTTCCGCAGCTGGTCGCCGGCGACCCAAATATTGATACCGCGGTTCTCAGGTATAGACTCATCCTGCCGGATTCGGCCTACAAATATATCATCCTTGCCCGAAGCGTCAATCGGCATTGGGAACCGGTTATTTTCGCGGTCATCCAGTACGGAAACCCCCGGCGCGGTGCTCAAAAGGTCCCTGACCTGGTCCGGTGTAATCGCCTCGGTGAACTCAAGATTAATACTCTCGCAGTGCGCACGAAATACCGGGATACGAATACAGGTACAGGTAATCGCAATATCAGCGCAGTCGAAAATCTTCCTGGTCTCGTTGACCATTTTAATCTCTTCCAGATTGTATCCGTTCGGCCCGAGCGCCGAATCATGGCTAAAGCAGTTAAATGCTATTTGGTACTGAAACGCCTTGCAGGTCGGCTCTTTCCCGGCCAAAATCTCACGAGTCTGATTCTCCAGTTCAAGCATCGCTGATTGTCCTGCTCCGCTTGATGCCTGGTACGTGCTCACGACCATTCGTTTGACAGGATTCGCCTTATGCAGCGGCCAGACCGGCACGATACCGATAATTGTCGAGCAGTTCGGATTGGCGATTATGCCTTTATGCTCTTTGATTGCCTGAGGATTTATTTCAGGTATAACCAGTGGGACATCAGGATCCATTCTGAACGCCGAGGAGTTATCAACCACGACCGTACCGGCTTCGACCGCAGCGGGCGCAAACTCTTTACTTCGCGCTGCACCGGCACTGAACAACGCTATATCAACGCGACTAAAGCTCCTCTTCGTCAGTTCTTCAACGACATATTCTTTGCTTTTGAATTTGATTTTCTTGCCGGCCGACCGGCTGCTCGCCAACATTTTTAATCTGTCATATGGAAAATCCCGCTCTTCTAAGATTTGCAGAAATTCCTGCCCGACCGCACCGGTTACTCCTGCAATCGCCAGATTACAACCCATACCATAAACTCCTCAAAATCTTCTCTCGCATACAAACTTAAAGGCAGCCAAACAAGACTGCCCATTAAAACATACTAATGCCAAAACTGAACTCGAATTATAGCTTCTATATCGGCAGAATGCAATATTCTTCCACTTAATATATAATATTTATTCTGCTGTTGCTCATGTTTCGCTCGGCCTTTTCTGCCAAAGCTCCGCCATAACAGATGCTGTAATAATGCAGATAAATACAAAAATTGCCGCCGGTATCGCCGCTTTTTCGCCAAAATGTTTCAACGCCAGGACCGTCCCCAAACCGGCGTTCTGCATCCCAATCTCAATCGCCAGAGTCCGTCTCCGCCGCACCTCCATTCGAAAAACTGTTCCCACACCATATCCACCCAGCATTCCATAAATATTCAGTATTACCGCCGTGGCCAGAACCAGCCCCGTCACCTGTGCCAGGCGGTCCTTATTGAGCGCTATCACTAATGAACAAATAAAGATGATAAAAGTCACTGATATCGCCGGGAAAATCGGCAAAACTTTTCCTATCTTCTCTTTAAAGTAATGCCTTACCCCAAATCCCACGAACAACGGCACTATCACCATTTTTATAACGCTGAGCATCATCTCCCAGAAAGGAACCTTCAAAACCGACCCAGACAGAATGAATGTCAACCCTGGCGTCAACAGCGGACACAACAGCGTGGAGACAGTTGTCAGCGAAACCGAATACGCCGTATCGGCTTTGGCAATGTAGCTCATCACATTACTCGCCATCGCCCCGGGCGCCGAGCCGGTCAGTATCAGGCCTACTGTAATTTCCGGTGGCAATCCAAAAAGCTTCGCCAGCGCAAACGCCCCTAACGGCATAATACTAAACTGCGCAGCCGAGCCGATTAAAACGATAACCGGCTTTTGTGCGATTCGTTTGAAATCTTCGATTTGCAGTACAGCCCCAATCCCGAACATCGTAAGCGCGAAGAACCAATCCATATAGTCCCGCAACACCACAAAGGGCTTTGGAACAAAATACGCCACCACCCCAAACGCAATCACCCAAATCGCAAAGTATTTCGTATAAAAAGTTAATACCTTTTTCAACATATCGAAAAGTATAAGCCCCCGCTAATCCGGTGACAATCTCAAAAATTTAATACTGAACTTCAAAAGCTCCTGATAAATCTCTTGATTTTCCCCTTTTGGTTGTTATCTTTCTTATGTGATGGACTTTGTTGTGGAGGCTAAATGGCTCAGAACTCAAAAATTGAATGGACCGAATCCACCTGGAACCCGGTTACCGGCTGTACGAAAATAAGCGCAGGCTGTAAGAACTGCTATGCAGAACGTATGGCCTTACGATTAAAAGCTGCGGGAAGTCCCAACTACGCCAATGGTTTTCGCGTGACGCTTCATCACCATGCCCTCGAAATACCTTTACGCTGGAAGAAGCACCGTACGATTTTTGTTAATTCTATGAGCGACCTTTTTCATAAAGATATTCCTTTTGATTTCATCTTAAAAGTCTTTGAAGTTATGCGTCGTGCATCTCATCACCGATTTCAGATATTAACGAAACGTTCTGGCCGTTTGTTGGAGCTAAACTCCAGGCTCATTTGGCCGGAAAACGTTTGGATGGGAGTTACTGTTGAGAATGCCGATTGCGGATTCCGCATAGACAACCTTCGACAAACTCCCGCTGTGATAAAATTTATTTCCTTTGAACCACTCTTGGGCCCAATTCCCGATATTGACCTCGAAGGCATCGATTGGGTTATAGTTGGCGGTGAATCCGGCCCAAACGCAAGACCAATGAAACCCCAATGGGCTACTGATATCCGCGACAAATGTCTTAATGCTGATGTTCCATTCTTTTTCAAACAATGGGGCGGTATAAATAAGAAAAAAAACGGGCGAAAACTGGATGGTCGCATGTGGAACCAAAAGCCAGATATTTCTAAATCGCAGGAACTGTCCTATGTTTGATCTACCATCACCTCAAGATGATAGTCTATACATTCCGACTGTGGGAGAATGGTCGCGCGATAAACACTATTTCCTCATGCGGCATATTGATGCTTTCACTACATCCATGAAAAATAAAAAATGGCAGGGCTTGCACTACGTTGACCTTTTTGCCGGTGCAGGAATTGAGCAGTTGGAGACCTCTCAAAAGATAGATTGGGGTTCGCCCATGATAGCTGCCAAAGCTCCTCACCCATTCGATAGATTACATCTGTGTGAAAAAAATAAGCGCAAGTATAATTCTCTCAAATCTCGGATCGAGCAAATTAGGCCAGATTCGCAAGTCCTCCACGGTGATGCAAATAAAAAGACTCAAGAGATTGTGGGAGAGATACCGCATAGAAGTCTATCACTTGCTTTTCTTGATCCATACGGATTACATCTCGATTATGAAACCTTAAAAGTGCTATCGAAGATACGGGCAGATCTCATCATCTTTTTTCCAGACCACCTTGACGCTCTGAGAAATTGGGAACATACATATTTGGATAAACCAGATTCAA
>CAZLIO010000035.1:0-4295 GCA_964559025.1 uncultured Pirellulales bacterium
CAAAAAACTGCATCGCAGTGACGACCGAGGCGACTCCTGGACCACTATCAGCCCCGATCTCTCCCGCAACCGGGATCGTTACAAATTGAAACACATGGACCGGGTTTGGAGCATCGATGCCGTTTACGATACCGGCGCCATGTCGCAATACGGCAATATCACCTCCATCTCCGAATCTCCTTTGCAGGAAGGACTCATCTACATCGGCACGGATGACGGTCTCATCCAGGTAACTGAGGATGGAGGCCAGACCTGGCGAAAAGTGGAACGGATTTACGGCATCCCGGAAGAGGCATTCGTCAATGACATCAAGGCGGGTCGCCATGATGTGGACACGGTTTACGCTGTGTTTGATAATCATAAAATGGGAGACCTCAAACCCTACCTTATGAAAAGCAATGATCGCGGCAATACCTGGCATTCCATTGCCGGCGATTTGCCCGAACGGCAAATCCTCTGGCGGTTTGCCCAGGATCATGTGAAGCCCAATCTCTATTTTCTTGGAGCCGAATTTGGTTTGTATTTCAGTCTTGACGGAGGAAACAAATGGATCCAGCTCAAGGGAAATGTTCCCACGATTTCCTTTCGAGATATCGAGATTCAGCGTCGGGAAAACGACCTGGTGGGCGCTTCTTTTGGCCGCAGCTTCTTCGTGCTGGATGACTATTCCTTCCTGCGCGAGATCAGGGAGGAGACGCTGAACGAAAAAGAATTTATCCTCTTCCCCATTCGTAAAGCCTTGCTGTATGTGTTTGCCAGGCCCCTCGGTGGCGAGAAGGGAAGCCAGGGCGATGGGTTTTTCACCGCACCTAATCCCCCGTTCGGCGGAGTGTTCACTTACTATCTCAAAGACTCGTTTAAGACGCTTAAGCAATCCCGCCATGAAAAAGAAGGGAAGATTAAAAAACAGGGTGACGACAACGTGTATCCCGGATGGGATGTATTGAAGGAAGAAGAGCGTGAAGAAAGTCCGGTCATCACCTTTGTTATCAAGGACACGGAGGGTAATGTGGTGAATCGTGTCACCGGGCCGACCTCCGCCGGTTTCCATCGCGTGAACTGGAACTTGCGTTATTCCTCCCTATCATCCAGCGGTGGCAGCGGACCTTTTGTCACCCCGGGGAAATACGCGATAACGGCCGAGAAACGGGTCAGGGATGAGGTCATGCCCCTTGGGAGCCCGCAGACGGTTGAAGTGGTGCCCATGCTCACATCCTCCTTACCTGCTCAGGACCGTGAAGCGGTTCTCCAATTCTATATGACCGCCGGCGAACTCCAACGGGCCATTCGTGGCGCCAACGGAAAAGCGACCGAAGTTTTGAGCCAATTGGTCGAAATCAAACAGGCACTGAACCAATCGGACAAAGGTACCACGCAACTGTTTGAAGAAACCAGAGGGTTGGAATTGAAGTTGAAGGACATCCGCGAATTGCTGGTCGGCAACACCGCTAAGTCGCGATACAATGAACCCGACCGCCTCTCCATTATGAGTCGGGTCAATTCGGCGATGAATGCCATGGGGTCAACATATGGTCCGACAGAAACGCATAGGCGAGATTATGAGATTGCGCAAGAAGAATTTGAAACCATACTTGGCCAGTTGAAAGAATTGATTGAAGTGGACTTCGTGAATCTGCAGAAAAACCTGGAAGCGGCTGGTTTGCCGTGGACGTCTGGTCGGCCAATTCCGGAATTGAAAAAGTAAGCCAGAACTCTACTGAATTGAAGTTTATCGTCCATAAGCCACAGTCATCTTATATGACTGAAATTCCAGGGGCCGATAAATATTCATTGGAAATTCGGCTCTTTTGCAACGGCCCAATATCGGTGTGACAAGCGCAGATTTATTCAATGTTGCTCTGATACTGCGTGTGTACGTCAAATATCTTGGTGAACAAGTCATTAATACTCAGTATAATTTAAGAATGACACAAAAGAAGCAAATCAAGAAGGCATTTACACTTATCGAGCTTTTGGTAGTAATAAGTATTATTACCCTACTCACGGGAATTTTGTTACCAGCCTTAAGCAGCGTTAGAGAACACGCTCGTTCAACGGTCTGCCTGGCAAATGTCAGACGTTTGGCGTTGGCTGGTGTGATGTATGCACAGGCGAACGGGGCATTTCCTCCCCACAGGATGAAGAAGAGATACTTTTCTGACCCATATAATTTTGTAAATAAATACGGCAGGGACCGACCCCGCTGGCAGTGGTTCTTCGACCAGGGAGTAGGGCCGGTAATTGATCCTTCCCCCTGGGTAAAGAAAAAAGGAGATATTTTCACTGATGATGATACTTTAATGATGACCAATGATTACTTTATTTGTCCCTCATTTCGTCATTATGAATACAGTGTCTATGACATTCGCAACGGTTCGTATGGCTATAATTATCAATATCTCGGTAATGCCAGAGACAGACCCGATTTGGGAAAATATCAAAATTTTCCTGTGAGGGAATCAGCAATCAGGATACCGTCGGCTACTATTATCGTAGGTGACGGCCGGGGCAGCTATTATCCTCATGGCCCACATTCATATAAACTTGACCCGCCTAAAATAGCTTTAAGTACCGGCGCGATATATTTTGGCAACTGGATACAACCAACAATTGAGGAACAACATTGCCCGGCTGAAGCTCGTCATAACCATAAGGCGAATGTTTCATTTCTTGATGGACATGTAAAGAGTATGATTCTTGAAGAGCTGGGTTATGTTGTCGATGAAAATGGACTTGTAATTGCCAACCATCCCGGTGGGAACAATCGCCTTTTTACCGGCACCGGCCAGGATGATTCCTGTTATTAAAAGTGACTTCATTATAGTTTAGCTCATATAATAGCAGCGGTGTTATTATGAACAAACAAAGAGGATTTACCTTAATAGAGCTTTTGGTGGTGATAGCCATTATTGCAATATTGATGGCTATCCTGATGCCTTCATTGCAGAAAGCCAGACATCAGGCCCGTCGAGCTGCCTGTGCCGCCCATTTGAAGTCTTGTGGGTATGCAGGTGTTCTCTACTCCGATGACAATGAGGGTCAGTTTCCGTATTGTCACATGGAAGTCTCGCCGGGGTCCGGCAGCTACGCCGTCTGGGTAAGCGGCCGTCAAAACGACCCTGAAACCAAGGGCTACATGGCTCACGGTCTCCTTTTCTATCACCAACTGATAAAGGAGCCGAAGCTGTTCTATTGTCCCGGCAATAACAATCCCACCCTTCAATATGCAAAGCTTCCACCGGATCCTTCCAATAGTGGCGGGGGATGGCCGAGAGGTTCTATTCCCGAGGATTTGGGGCCTAATCAGTCGTGGGTCCAGACGACTTATCACTACCGGTCCCTTTGGGATGAACAGAAATGGCGGGCTGTGAACTCCTTCAAAGACAGTGGCGGCATGGCGTTCATGGCGGACGTGTTTTCTGACCCGAGCCGTGGCGTCCAATACCATCATAAGAACGGGTATAATGTTGCCTATGTGGACGGACACAGCGAATTCGTGAAGGACCTGGAACACGAGATACAAGAATTCGGAGGGGGGGCAACGTATCACGTGGACCACAGCCGTCAGGACTATGTCTGGAAGAGGTTCTTCGACAAGCTCGTCAAGTATGAGCCGCATCAAGAGTACCCCGCCAACGGCGGGTTTTGATCAGAACCCAGCGTTGCTGGGTCCGCTGTCCTGTGCACAGAGTCAAAGTTTTGTCGTTGTCGAAGCTGGTATCGAAACTCGAAGCTCGAAGCCGGAAATGCGTCATCCGGCGCTCCGTCTGGCACCGGACAGGCCGCATCGACGGACTTGAAAAAACGAGCTTCGAGTTTCCAGGACGAGCATCGATACGAGCATCGACAACCTTAAACGAAAAATGAATGGGATATTTCGTTTTCTTCCCTCCCTCCGCACTGCAGGGGCTTTTCTATTTGCCAGTGACTGAAAAGGTGAATAAAGTTTGATGACTATATGTAATCTGGGGCGTGCTGGTCAGAAGTCGGTAATCAGAAGTCGGTAATCAGAAGTCAGAAATCAGAAGTCAGAAGTCAGAAATCAGAAATCAGAAATCAGAAGTCGGTAATCAGAAGTCAGAAGTCAGAAGTCGGAAGTCAGAAGTCGGTAATCAGAAATCAGAAGTCGGAAGTCAGAAATCAGAAGTCGGTAATCAGAAATCAGAAGTCGGAAGTCGGAAGTCAGAAGTCAGAGTCTGTTCTCTGTCCTCTGTTCTCTGTTTCGAGGCCCAGCAGATATCCCAGAATGAATGTTATTCCTGTTCCAATGACTATCAACCAGCTCCAGCCGAGCT
>CAZLIO010000035.1:4395-14310 GCA_964559025.1 uncultured Pirellulales bacterium
CCCAGAATGAATGTTATTCCTGTTCCAATGACTATCAACCAGCTCCAGCCGAGCTCAAGGGTCCCCTTTTGTATCAGCAACAGGAGAATCACGCAAACACCCGTACTGAAAAGCATCGCGGGGATATTGGTTCGGTTGGCCTTTTGCCGAGTGAGCAGGCCAAGCAGGAAGACTCCGAGCATAGGGCCTCCGGTGAGCGAAAGTATCTGGAAGGCAAACCAGAGAATGTTCTTCACCGGAGCGAAGGCCGCCGCGATCCCCGCCAGGACCAGGCCAAAACCGACCACGCTGATTCTTGAGACGAGCAGGTAGTGCTTTTCCGAGGCGTGCCTGCGAATCAGGGGACGGTAGATATCAGTAACGAAAGAAGAGGTGAGGGAGCTTAGCGGCGAATCAATGCTGGCCATGAATATTGCGCCCAGGACCAGACCTTTTAGGCCGGTGGGCAAAACGTTTCGCGCAAAATGCGGAAGGATTTCCTTGAGCTCCTGGGGCAAGACCAGGGAGGAATTCTGCTGGTAGAACACATAGAGCAGCGTGCCGACAAGCAGATATAGCCAGTAAACGGGCAGAACAGTAAAAATGGTGGAGATAATTGTTTTTTGACTGCCCTTTCGCGTCTCGACTGTCAGCAGTCTCTGGACCATTTCCTGGTCGGTTCCGAAGGAGACAAGGCCAATAAAGAATCCGCTGGCCGAAAAAGCCCAGAACGTGGTGGGCTCGTTGAGAGCTAATTTGAAATTGAGTGTGCTTAAACGCCCGGCCTCATTCGCAGTCTGTAAAGCTGTGGCAAGGCCGCCATCGATGTGCTGAACAAGATAAACGACGACCACGGCGCCGGCGATAACGAAGAAAATGGTCTGGTAAGCGCCGGCCCAGACGACGGCCTTGATGCCGCCAAAGGCAATAAAAACAATGCTAACGACGGTGAATAAAGTTATCGTCGCGGCCAGGGGCCAGCCCATTATGACACCGACAGCCATACAGGTTGCATAAAGGCGTACACCCGAGGCCAGAAGACGTGTGATGAAGAAGTAGATCGAGCCGGTGTACTGGGTCGCAGGCCCGAATCGATGACCTAAGAACTCGTAGATACTCGTGCAGTTATGTTTGTAGAAAGCGGGAATGAATAGAAAAGCAACGGCGAGCCGGGCCAGGGCCAAACCGACCAGGAACTGGAGCCATCGCCAGTTCTCGGTGAAGGCCGTGTGCGGGATGCCGACAATTGTCAGGGCACTGATCTCGGTGGCCACAAAAGACAGACACGCTACGATGGGTGGAACACGTCGGCCTCCGAGGAAGAAGTCGTCCGTATCCTTTTCCTCGCGTCCGAAGACGTATGAGATGACGAACAGCAGCACGGCGCCGACGCCTACAATGCCCCAGTCGAGCCCGCTTAGTGTGCCTGCCTGAGCAACGATGGGATTCACGATGTCTCCTCAATTGCTTTTCGCAGAAACTGGTCGCATTCGTCAAGTATTTTCAGAGCGCCTGCCAAGTTAGTCTGACAAAAGTGCATTACAATAGCGGCTTTAACCTTTCCCTGTGCGCGGGCGAGCAGTCTCCTCGCGCCAGGCCGGCTGAGATTGGTCATTTCCATCACAATTCGCAGAGAGCGGTCGCGCAATTTCTCATTTGTTGCCTTCAGGTCAACCATAAGATTGCCATAGACCTTGCCTAATTTGACCATTGCTCCCGTGGTGAGAGTGTTGAGTACGAGTTTCGTCGCAGTACCAGCTTTCATCCGGGTTGAACCGGTGATAACTTCCGGGCCGACAACCGGATTAATAATGATTTCTGCGGGGATTTGCCCGACAGCTTCCGGCGCACAGGTGACAAAAATGGTCGCTGCCCCTATTTGCCGTGCCTCTTTGAGAGCGCCATGCACGAAAGGAGTCATGCCACACGCAGCCAGGCCGACCACTACGTCACTTGCTTTTACCCGATTCTTTCTTATTGATATAGCACCATCCCGGGCGCAATCTTCGGCCCCTTCAATAGCACGAACCAGCGCACGTCGGCCACCGGCAATGATACCCTGTACAAGTGAAGGGCGTACACCAAAAGTAGGTGGGCACTCCGCGGCATCTAAGACACCCAGCCGGCCGCTTGTACCGGCTCCGACGTAAAACAGCCGTCCGCCCTTTCTAAAACGCGCTACAATCAAATCAATCGCTGCAGCAATTTGTTTAGACTGCCGCGCCACGGCAGCGGGTACGAGTGCATCTTCAGAGTTAATAAGCTCAACAATCTGTTTCGTTTTTAGCTTGTCGATATTTTCGCTGGCGCGGTTGCGTTTTTCGGTGGTTGGCAATATGCTGCGTTTTCTTGTCATACTGGTATTATCTTTCCCAAAACAACCGGTTGGCCGGCACCAGTGGCTCCGGGCACATTATTAGTTAATCCTTTTATAGTCGCCCAGGCTAAGATAGCAAACGAAACGGCCTCCTTGGCATCGACACTAATGCCGAAATCCTCGGTAGAGAGCATCTTAGCATTCGGCAGCTCACCTCGCAACATCTCCACCAACGTTTTATTGTGAGACCCGCCCCCGCATAATATTACCTCATCCGGCATCGTCGGCAGGAGCTGATGGTATGCCCGGGCGATACTGTTGGCAGTAAAGGCGGTTACGGTCGCTACTAAACAAAAGTCGGATAAACATTTTTGTGCTGCTTTTTGATATATCCTTTTCGCGAAAGCACTCCCGAACTCTTCACGGCCAGTTGATTTCGGCGGGTGCCGTCGTAAAAAAGGGTGCCGGAGCATTTCGTTCAGCAGGCTTTTATCGACCGTGCCCTGTGCTGCCATTTTTCCAGCCGGGTCGAAGCGTTTCTTGCCGCCACTGATGAGCCGGATTGTGCTGTCGATTATCATATTTCCCGGGCCTGTATCAAAGGCGATAATATCATCCTGCTTACAGCCGCGCGGCAGGAAAGTTACATTGGCAATGCCCCCGATATTCTGGACGGCACGAGATAACCGATTGTGGCCAAATAAAAAATAATCGGCATAGGGAACCAAAGGGGCACCTTCGCCTCCGGCAGCCATATCGCGAGGCCTGAAATCCGCTACCGTTGTAATGCCGGTACGGTGAGCTACTACTGAGGGTTCTCCTATCTGCAGAGTTGAACGTATTGTCGTTCGGCTGTAACGCTTGCCCCGCGGATTATGATATATTGTCTGGCCATGTGAGCCCACCAGGTCAATCGAGCTTAGAGGAATGCCACTTTTACGACAGAGCTTGATGATTGCATCGGCAAAAACTTCGCCCAGGACGAAATTGTAGTGGCATATATTGTCCAATCGAGCTGATTCGGGGCGGCACAGACGAAGGATTTCCCTGCGCAAAGCAGGGGGGTATGGAAATACGTCAAAAGCCAACAAGCTAACCTTTTGCTTTGTGACATCGACTATGGCAACGTCAACACCATCAACGGATGTACCTGACATCAGACCTGCAACCCGCATTTTGTCCCTGGCTGCAATTTCCCGAATACGGCTGCTCACTACTACCTTACCCTTTATTTTAATGCAGACTTTTTTCGACGCTGACCGTTTCCAAACGGATTATATATCGGCTTCGATTTATCTGCAATGTAATTGATGGTTGAAAAGTGTATTTACATTGTCCATATAAAATGATACGAATATTGTGCTTGGATATATGAGTGTCAGGAAGCTGTAATGTCAGATGCAATTAAAAGAGCCGAAGAATTCTTGAACAGACAACGAGCTTTTCGATTGGGTGAATTGCTTACCGAGTCATCTCATCCTAAAACGATAAATCTGTCGCAGACAGCCGAAGATGACCTGCCTGCAGCGATAAAGTTGCTGCAGTCGGTTGACGACGAAATTCCTCCTTCAATGAAGAAGGTTCTCCAGCAGGATTCATTCCGAGAGCTCATTGAAGCGTTTGTCAAAGCTATGAGTGCCGGCAAGCGGATTTACTTTACCGGCTGCGGAGCCACGGGACGGTTGAGCATACTCCTTGAATCGGCCTGGCGACGCTTCTGGCGCAAATTAAAACAAGAGTGTTCTGAAATGGGACAAGAAATTCCTGATATGGAAGACCGCGTCTTCAGTGTGATGGCCGGAGGTGATTTTGCCCTGATAAAAGCGGTCGAAGGGTATGAAGACTTTCCGGACTTTGGTCGTTACCAGTTAAGAGAACGAGGCGTTGGCCCCGGCGATGTTGTAGTTGCCATCACGGAAGGTGGAGAAACGCCTTTTGTAATCGGTACGGCCTGGGAGGGGCTTGATGCCGGAGCGAAGGTCTTTTTTGTCTATAACAATCCCACCGAAGTATTGCGCTGTTATGTCAAACGCTCGCGTGAAGTGATAGAGGAGCCGCGTATCACCAAGCTTGATTTGACCACCGGCCCGATGGCAATCACCGGTTCGACAAGAATGCAGGCCACGACGGCTGAATTGTTCGTTGTCGGAAGTGCCTTTGAAATAGCTTTGGTGCGTTTCCTGCGGAAGTCCGCCCACGGCGGATCACCAATGCAGGCGGCAAAATTAGGACTTAAGGAGCGCCAACCCGGTGATTACCTCGGACTATTGTCTAAGCTTCTGGAGCAGCTTTCGAGCCCTCGGGTGGTCGATACGTTAGCTCGTGCAACAAGATTCGAAGAAGGCATCTATCGCCGCCGAGGTCTTGTAACCTATATGGCCGATCCATTCCTGCTGGACGTATTGACAGATACCACTGAGCGCTCTCCAACGTTTATGCTGCCGGCATTTCGAAAATATGGAGACAACCGCTCTCCAAGCTCATGGGCCTTTGTAAAAGACCCATTCCGTACCACTGAAAAGGCCTGGCATGAACTGCTGCAGCGTGAACCCAGAGGTCTGGAGTGGGGGCGCAAGGTTTATGAACAATTGAACGCACCGGCCGGTCTAAAGGCCCAGCCACCAAAACTTGACAATTCCGAGATATACAAATTTATGATAGGCAACGAACCCGACCCTTCGCGTACTGATGCACCTGGCTCAGCATTGGTAGTGATAACTTCCGGAGGTGAAACGGATCATCTGATTCGCACAGCCCTGCAGAAATTTGGCTCGCAGTACGAGAAAACAGCTTTACTTGTCGTAGGGTTAGCGAATGCTGCCGCCCCCACCGACCTGTCGCGACTTGGCTCCGCCAAGAGAGCCACGGCGAGTGAGACATTCCTGTTTCCGTGCAGTCTCTCGGATTCGCCGTTGCAGTTGTGGCATCATCTTGCCGTTAAACTTATTCTGAATACACTTTCTACTGCGACGATGGTTCGCATGGGTCGGGTCATCGGTAATGCAATGGTCTGGCTCTCGCCAAGTAATAAGAAACTCATAGACCGTGGCTCTCGTCTGATTGCTCAGCAGACAGGGCGCAGTTACGAGCAAGCGTGCATCGCCCTACACGAGGCGATGGAAAAAGTAGAATCGGGTCAGCGGCAAGGCCAAGAGGTCCCCTCGCCTGTTGCTTTAGCCATAGAGCAGCTCCAAGGTAAAAGAGGAAAATCCTGATAGTTGGCTTGGCCGTGATTCTCCGGTTATTCGGATAAGCTTTTAATGACCGGTCTCGTGAACTCCGCCCATCGGATGGGGGGGGTGAATATACGGAATTGTTTGCGGTCCTTGGGGCAGAACACAAATAGAAGCGTCCCGGCCGTACTCATCAAGTAACTCATTTACCGTAGATTCTATGTTGTGACATGGTCTGAGCAAGGCACCTCTGATCTGCTCATCGGTCAAGTTTTCACTGTAGAAATAGACATGTGCCTTTTGGCAGATCAGAGCCTGTATCAGCACTTGCCACATATCCTGCCTCGGGAGGCCAGGTGCGCGGACGGTCCTGAGCAGAGACTCGATACTGTCGGCTTCGAGCAGCAGCTTGCCGTACTCGCCGTGCTCGGGTATGCCATCCCAGCAATCGGCAGCGGCTATTATGCTGCCGCCATTTTTTACAATCTGGGAAGCCGCACTCATCCCCTTGACCGACTGGTACAGATTCAGGTCTAACGGGTATCCGGAATTACTCGTGATTACGAGGTCGAAAGGCCCTTTTACCGGGACCATTGCATTGTTCTTTACAAACGTGCAACCGTGAACGTGTGCCTGCTCAAAATCGCCTGCAAACACTTGTGTGATTTGTTTATCTTTATTAAGTGTCACATTCAGCAGAAACGTTGGGTTCGTCATAGAGGCTGCCTGGTGAATCTCCTCCCAGACCGGGTTGCAGTCTGTCACGCCCCAGCTTGCGAGGGAATTGTCCAAATTCTTTGCACTGTGATTTCTGAGCACCGTCTCGAGGAGAGCCAGCCCCGGCATAACGGCTTTGCCCCCACCTGAGAAGCCGGCGAAAAAATGCGGCTCAATAAAACCGGTTAGAATTCGTACATCACATTTTACGTAGTCCCTGTTTATCCAGATATCATTTGAGTCTTTAGTGGTCCCCACCAGCATGTGAGAATCCCGGTCGTGGCAGTCATTTTGTATAATCCGATATTTGTGCACGATTTCGTTGCCCAGCATCCCCTGGAGCTCGGTTTCGGTGTTGGGCCTGTGCGTCCCGGTTGCATTGAATAGTATTATCCGGTTGTCGGGGACGTGATTGAGCTGCTCCAGCAGGACAGGCAAAATAATGTTGTAGGGGGTGGCGCGTGTGATGTCATTGATTACGATGCCGACCTGGTCGGATGATTTTACGAGCTCCTTCAGCGGCTTTGATTCTATGGGCCGGCGCAGCGCATTGCGCACTGCCTGAACTTGATTTTCAAGCCCCTCGACGTACACAGGCTCGACGACCCGCACATTCAAGTCGTCCGGCAGGGTTATTTCTAAAGCACCCCGGCCGAACGCCAAATTTATCTTCATAGCCTTACTTTCCTATCTGCACATTTTTAATCGCAGTGAGATCTCCCTTTGTCGCTGAATTGCAACGCAGATTGAAGAAAATGGGCGCATTTCTTCCGAATTGTTAGCGCCGCAGCGTTCTCAAGCTGCGTTTGGCATTCGTTGATGTTGCCGCTGATAAACGCAAAGCGTCAAGCTGCATAATCAAACCTGCGGATAGATCCACGGCTTTCGGTACTTGCGGCGAAGCAGCTTGTTGGCCTCATAGTCACCGACGACCTCTTCCTTTTCGCCGTCCCATTTGACACTGCGGCCGAGCTTCAACGAGAGCATACCAAGCAGGCTCATATTTGTGGAACGATGGATTAGCTCGATATCACAGACCGGACGCGAGCGACTCTTGATGCACTTGAGCAAGTCGGCCCAGAGCTCTTTAATGTTCTGGCTGTCCGGTTGATTAAGCTGGGGTTCCTCGTGAATCTCCTTTTGACCTCTGCCGATTGGGTAGAAGGTCCAGCCCCTTTGCCAGCCCATGTGGAAGGTGCCTTTTGTGCCGTAGAAATAGCAGCCGACGTTTTCCGCTTTTTCGGCCGGATTGCCCGCAAACTGGCGGTGCTCCCAGCAGGCGGTGAAGTCCTCGAATTCGTATGTGGCGAGCTGGTGGTCGGGGGCGTCGGTAGTCTGGCCCCGTTCATCGTTTACCGGCGGGCCTTTGATGGGTCTTCCGCCGGCGGAGTACACAGTTTTGGGCCATTTCTCTTCCATTATCCAGAGGATTTGGTCCACCCAGTGCACTCCCCAGTCGCCGAGTGTGCCGTTGCCGTAATCGAGGAACTGGCGAAAGCCTTTTGGATGGATTTTCGTGTTAAAGGGACGCAGCGGCCCAGGCCCGCACCACATATCCCAGTCAAGACCCTCCGGCGGCTCGACATTTTTGCGCGGTTCTTCCGGGCCGCCCCCATAGAGGACGAAGGCACGAACCATACCGATTTTGCCCGCATTTCCCTCTCTGAGGAACTTCATGCCGGAAACGTTGTGGGGCGATATTCGCCGATGCGTGCCGACCTGGACGACCCGATCCGCAGCACGGGCAGCCTTCACCATCGCGAGGCCTTCGTGTATTGTGTGGCTGATAGGTTTTTCCACGTAAACGTGGGCACCGGCCTCGACGGCTGCGATGGTAATCAACGGGTGCCAGTGGTCCGGCGTGGCCACGATGGCAATATCCGGTTTTTCCTTTTCAAGCAGCTCGCGGTAGTCCTTATACTTGTTTGGCTTATCGCCGCTGAGCTGTTCTATCTCTCTGACGGCAGGGTCCAGTTGATTGCTGTCAACATCACACATAGCGACCATTTTGCACTGGCCGGACTGTAGCGCGGTCCGGCCGATGTTCATTCCCCACCAGCCGCTGCCGATAAGGGCGGTGCGGTATTTGCCGGCTCTATCGGCCATTAATATGTTAGGGGCCGCGAAGGCTACTGAAGCGGCTACTGAGCCTTTTAGGAAAGTGCGACGGTCAATAGACATGATAATATTTCCCTTCTCGTTTTTTGTAGGGGCCGGCCTATGTGCCGGTCCCAGGGCGACCACCTGGGGTCGCCCGTACATAAAATCAGGTTTTTGCCTGTAACTGCGGTTGCCAGCACAGGTTACGCAGGCACAGGTGATTGATGTGGACAGCCTTACGAGACCGCCAACTTTCGCGTCCAATTTATCAGCGCACTTTCATAAGTCAAGTGAAAAATCAAACGCTCACTCCGTTACAACACAGATTTCATAGATTTATAACCTGTGTCATCTGTGTCTTTATCTGTGCAATCCGTGGTTCCAATGGATTCGCAAAAAATATTGGCATCGGGCAGGCAATTCAAGTATGATACGGCTTAGAAAATCCCGCCTCGATGTATCTGTAAAACGGCGGTTTATTTTAATTGGTAATTGAAGACATAACAAAATAGTTACCAAGAACCATTTTTTATATTGAAGGAGGCTTAACAATGAAACGATTATACTTATTCTTTCTCATCGGCGTCGCGGGATATGTACTGCTGACAAACTGCACGACTGCTGTACAGGCGGCTGAGGATGGGTTCGGGCCTTTGTTTCCGGGTGACAGTCTGGCCGGCTGGAAGGTCAGCGACTGGTCGAATATTCGCACGCCGCAGAAGGTTAAGGGCACGCCGTGGAGGATAGAAGACGGGGTTCTATACGGCCTGAATAAGCGGACCTGGATTATCTCTCCCAGGGAATACGGCGACTTCGTATTGAAGTTCGACTCTCAGATAAGCAAGGGCAGTAACGGTGGTATCGGACTGCGTTTCCCGCTCGATGGTGACCCGGCTTACACAGGGATGGAGATTCAGGTTGTTGACCACGATGTCTATTATCGCGGCAGCTCTGGGCCCCAGCAGCGAACCGGCTCGATTTATGATGAGATAGCCGCCAAAGACGCCACAAAACCCGTCGGCCAGTGGAACTCATGGGAAATTACCGCACGCGGCAGCCAGGTGCAGATTATACTCAACGGCCAAAAGGTCATCGATGCGGACCTGTCCCGTGAAACCAAGGCCCGCCAGAAAAAAGGCCCGCCGCTGGCAAATCGGCCGCTCAGGGGACATGTCGGATTTCAAAACCTTAACGGCACTATCACTCTGCGAAATATTATGATTAAGGAGTTTGATGGGGCTGAGGAGAAATTTGTGTCCCTGTTTAACGGCAGGAACCTTGACGGCTGGGTGAATGTCAATTGCGCGCCGGAAACCTGGATGGTACAGGATGGGATGATTATCTGCAGCGGAATTCCCACCGGGGTTATGCGAACCGAGAGACAATATGAAAATTATATTTTGGAATTGGAGTGGCGACACATGAAAAAAGGCGGCAACGCCGGCTTATTCATTCACTCCGGTGACTTACCTATAACCGGTCAGTCTTTCACGCGTGCCATCGAAGTGCAGATATTAGACGGCCGCAACAGCGGAAGCTCCACCAGTCACGGTGATGTATTTGGTATCCAGGGTGCCACTATGACGCCGGACAAACTCCATCCGAACGGCTGGATGCGCTCTTTGCCCA
>CAZLIO010000036.1:0-14132 GCA_964559025.1 uncultured Pirellulales bacterium
CGGTGGGTGCTTGAGTCGCATCGCCATTCGGATAACCGGGCCCGACTTCCAGGTGCTGACTCTCGTAAATCAGAATAACTCTTCGAAGCAATTGTAAATCCACAGCAAGAGCGCTGTCTTTAGCCGATGTTGTGCTGTTTGCAAACGCCGGAATGACAATTGCAGCAATTACGCCAAGCAAGACTACGACTACGAGAATCTCCACAAGCGTGAAAGCTTTTGCTTTATTCATCACTTCTTGTCACCTACCCTTTCTAATCGCTTATTAACTTTTCACAGACCTGCGTATGCAGCATGATTGTCGGCCTGGAATAAACCGGTCTCTGTATCAAATCTCCAGCCGGCTTTACCCCCCCCTGCCGGTTCGCCATCAAAACGAACCGTGTTAAGGTTATTAAAAGGATTAACAGGAACCTTCTTAACATAAGGACCGCACTGTCCAGCCTTTGTTGTCATAGCTGTTTTGAAACTCTCGAAAGAATCAACCGGAGGAAGGTTGTTCTCGTGCTGAGCACGGTACAAATCAAGCTGAGAACGCATCTCCTGAAGTCCGTCGATCAAGTCGGAAGTCTTGGATTCCGGGCTCGCTTCGATAAACTTCGGAACAACTGTCATCGTAACCACGCTCAATACGGATGCTATAATTACCACCTCAACATAAGACAAGCGTGTCTTCTCTTTCATCACCATGCTCCTATATTGTTCAAAAAGGCTGACCAGCCTAAGCTATTCGCTAAACCTGGTCAGCCTTGGATAAACATTGCTATTCAACTGTTAGAGTACCCATTAGAGGTTTATGTGGTCTTTCACGCCATCACTATCACCATCGTAGCTGTCGTCAGGGTAGATTGAACCGTCGCTTTGATCATATTCCCAGCTACCGCCATCATCACCAACGGTTCCAGTGTCATCGAGCAGACCATGTACACGAGCTGGAGTGGTTGTCATATCGTATTCGTCATTGAACTGGTTTACCGGAATCTTCTGTATGTAAGGACCATACACCGCCTTGCCAGCCGCGGGTGGTACATTCCCGTCAATGTCGCTCTTCTTTGTCATTTGGTTTATAAAGCTGCCGAATAACGGTGGATTATCGTTGTGCTGAATCTTATACAGCTCAATCTGCGAACGCAGCGTTTGAAGGTCAGTGCACAGACTTGACAGCTTGGCTTCCGTGCTCGCTTCCGTAAACTGAGGAATTACGATAGCTGCCAGAATACCGAGAATGACCACTACAATCAGAATTTCCACTAATGTAAAACCGCTTTTTTTAGCTTTCATTTTTTGCCCCTTTTCATCAATAAAGTTCTACTTACTGCCTCATAAATCACACAACATCCGGCATAATACTTTTCCTCGCAATCATGGTATCGACCCAATCGATACATTGCTTAACCGCACCTTTAATCTTCTGTCTGTTGGAAATCCTCCCAATACTAAAAACCGCAAAAAATAACTGAAAAAATACTTCTAAAATACTTCTAAAAGAAGCACATTCGGACGTCAAACGACCAATAAAACATCAAACTCCAACGTCCGAAAACACTACAGGTTGCGCTTTCCAAAAAGCCAAATAAGTGTACAAGCAAAATATAAGAAATAAATCCTGGGCTGCCAAATTTGCAGCCCTGAAAATATATAGTATGTGTCTAAAGTGAGCTAAAGTGCCTAAAGTGAACTAAAGTTGTAAGAATAATGTTTGCTGAATTTTAGGCACTTCGAAGAGTTTTTTCCACTTCTGAGAGGTTATATGGTTGTAATGTACACGGGTGTATTTTTGATATGTATTTTTCTTTTGGTTTCACCGGCGTGTTCAAGCTCTATCCGAATGTATTCTATGGCCTGTAGAGCTGATTCGATTTTATCGGCCCACTCAATTAGAACCACCGACTGAGGATAACAGAAATCATCAAAGCCCAACATCTCAAACTCGGAAACAGAATTCAACCGATAAGCATCTATATGATAAATATCCAGCCGGCCTGCATACTCATTAACTATAACGAACGTGGGACTATTAACATTTCTGTGGTCTTTGGCACCGGCACCGGCTGCAATCCCCTTAATCAGATGTGTCTTGCCGCTGCCCAAAGGCCCACAAACAGCTATAACCTCACCACCTCTCAATTGTGAGCCGAGCCTTTGACCAAACTCTATGGTCTCGTCCGGTGAATTTGAAGTGGTATTAAAATCCATACTCACAAGACAAAAATCATTTATCAACATCGTAGATCCGCTGTCTTTTGGCGGAATCATTTACCCAATTGTGCCGGGTAGTAATAACCCATCGTTTGAGCGACAACACCTAACCGGTATTGATGGTCCTGCATAAGACAAGCACGCCGACCGGAAGTAGAAATAGCAGTCGTGTAAATGCGAAGCTCTCCTTTTAAGCTGGTAATCACCTCTTCCCGATGGTCACCGAGGCAATCAACTACCGCGATGACTCGGCCTTCAATCGGCTGCATCGCTTTGCCGCCCCAATCACGGATTGCTCCCGATATTATTACTTCTTTTTGCGGGTCTGAATCCCACCAGACCGGACGCGGACTCAGCGTCCCTGTTTCCAGAAACTTTATCAGCCGTCCCTTTGCGCTGTAAAGCCAGCGCTCTTTATAATCTCTCTCTCCGCTATATACTTCCATACCATCAAACTCAGCCAAGATGTCCCCGGCCATACCCTGTGAGTGAATATGGCGGGTAGGCTTTTTATGGGCCCATAGTTTGCGACCGGTCTTGGCATCCACCACGCAAATACCATCGGTTTTCTGGCGCGTCTCGAAACCGTAAAAAACCTCCAGACCCGGATTGTCAGGATCAATGTCAGCAACGTAACAAACATCAGGATGTCCCATCTCCAATGTCCAGAGACCTTTGCCGTCATCGTCCAGCACCGCAGCCCCGATAACCAGCTCATCCTTACCGTCCCGGTCAACATCGGCGGTTATCAATCCGTGAGAGCTTTGTCCTCGGTATTTTCTTTTTTCCTGCGGCGCCTCCCAGTACCATATCTGATTGAAATCCTTGTCCAGCGCCTGCATCTTGATAAGATTGTACGTGCCTCGCTGCATAATCAGCGATGGCGTTGTGCCATCGAGATATGCCACCGTAAGAAAATTACGACAGTAATAATTATACTTGGAAAATCCATCCCGACTCAGCCATGCGGTTTTAGCCACAATTTTGCCGGTTTGGCCGTCAATCTTAACCAGGTATTCAGGGCCGCTTTGGACAAGTCCCTTTTCGTCCCGGGGGTCTCCGACGCCGGCCTTGCAATAAACCTCGGCTTTGCCGTCACCATCCACGTCATAGACAATCCACGGCGAATACCATATCCCCGCCTCGATGGACCAGCCCATATCGTATCGCCACATCATCGTGCCATCTAAGCGATACGCTTCGAGTTTGTAAGTTGTGGTGCTGCGCTTCCAGTAGCCCGGCTGCTGATAGGGGTCGGTGTTGAAATTAGGCTGCTTGATTACATACTCATAAGCACCATCCCCATCCAGGTCCGCGATACCTACCTTCTGGAAATCATAATCACCCTTCAGCGGAATGCTAATGTAAGGCTTGGCACTCCCGGTCAGAAGGACGGCAGCTCTTCCAATATATGGCTCCAGCTTCCATTTCCCGCTATGCTCACGCAGATCATAAAGATATGTTTTATCTTTCTTTGCAGTTTTATCTACAAAGTTTGTCGGTCGATATGGCCGACCGTCGATTAAAACGGTGGCAGGTTCTAATGCATGTTCCAGACAGCGTCGTGTGACTTCAAAGGCAATACCGTCTGCGTCGGTCTCGAGCTGACGCCAGCTTAGAAATAATGAGCCGTCTTCTCGCTCAATGGCCACCAACCCACGATCCAACTTCTCCACGCCTGACACGGCAGCAGCAAAACTAAAAAGCAGAGAAAAACCAATCATCTCGGTAAACAATAATCGACATCTCATAATTCATTTTCTCCTTTTAGTTTGAAAGGTGATCGTAGCCTTTTGACTCCAAATCGACGATTCGGCCATCGGCCATCTTTATCTGCATTTTTCCGGTGTCAGTAATGGTACCGATTTGCGTAATCGCTGTCGGCCCATCCCACTTATCTAACAATTTTTGGCAATCCCCCTGTGAAAGAGTAAAAAGCAGTTCAAAATCTTCGCCGTCATTTAATGCAGAACTTAGCGGCTCTGCACTTTTTCGAGCTTGTTCCGATATCGGAATTTGCTCTGCGTTTATAACAGCTCCTACCTGACTTGCTTTGCAAACTCGATTTAAATCACTGCTCAGTCCATCGCTTATATCAATCATTGAATTTAACGTTACCATTTGGGCGATTTTTATGGCCTCCTTAACTCTCGGCTCAAATCCTAGATGTCTCCCGAAGCCCGCTCCTCCTAATGCGCCTGTTACGCAGATACTATCACCCACCTTTGCACCCGACCTTTTTACAGGCTCATTGCCCCCCTGCTTACTGAGTATCGCCACACTTATCGCGAATGGTTGTTCCTCATTCCAGCTCGTAATATCACCACCAACAAACGCACAGCCAAACCTCTCGCCCGCTTTAACAATCCCTGAGTGAAGCTGCTTTAATTCTTCTTCGCCGAATCCTTTTGGCAGCGCAACCGATACAACAGCGGCAACAGGCACCGTCGCCATCGCCGCGCAATCGCTTAGGCTGACCGCCATAGCTTTATATCCGGCTTGTTCCAAAGTTACTTTTCCAAGCTCGAAATGCACACCGTCCAGCAGCATATCTGTTGTGATAAGGACCGACTCATCTCCTAACCGAATCTGGGCCATATCATCTCCGATGCCGATAGGAAAATCCGCTGCGGACAACTTGCTTTGGCGCGCAAACCAGGCGGTTATTTCATCTTCACTCATCGCTGTCCCAACTGCTTATTCCAGTATGCAATCTGTTCTTTCGCCTGCTTCGGGCCGGCTGAACCGGCGGTAATGTATTTATCTGCAACACCCCCCGCACCGAGATTTTCATACACGTCCGTTTCAATCGAGGCCGAATACTTTTGCAGCTCATCCAGACTAAGCTCAGCCAACTTTTTATTCTGCTCCTCGCAGTAAGCAACCAAAGACCCGACAATACCGTGCGCCTTGCGAAAGGCAACGCCCTTTCCGACTAAATACTCAGCCAAGGCGGTGGCATCCAAAAACCCTTCCTCCAGCTCAGCCGAAATCTTCTTCGTATTGAACTTCGTATGTAAAACAATCGCCCGCGCCACATCCAAACAGGCCTCGACCGTATCGCTCGCAGCGAAAATATGAACCTTGTCCTCCTGCATATCGCGATTATAGCCCGACGGCTGACCCTTCAAAATCGTCAGCATAGCCATCAATGAACCATAGACCCGACCGGTCTTTGCGCGAATCAGCTCCAGGATGTCCGGATTACGCTTCTGCGGCATCATACTCGACGATGTGCAATAGGCATCATCAATCCGTACAAACCCAAATTCATTGGAAGAATAGATTATCCAGTCCTCGGCCAACCTGGACAGATGAGTCGCAATAAGCGCACAATCGAAAATAAACTCCGCACAAAAGTCCCTGTCGCCGACCGCATCGATACTGTTGTAGCTGATATCCGAAAAACCTAATTGCTTCGCTGTGCTCTTTCTGTCTAACGGCAGCGTAGAGCCGGCCACGGCACCACTACCTAACGGTGAAATATTAAGCAGACGATGGCAATTTTTCAGCCTAATAAAGTCACGCTCGAGCTGCTCGGCAAAACTTAACAGATAAGAGGCGATAACTACCGGCTGGGCTCGCTGAAGATGTGTATAGCCCGGCATTATATCTTCCGCATACTTACCCGACAATTTAACGAAAGCCTTTTGGAGCAGCGTTATTTTGGCCTGCAGAATCTCTATCTGGTCTCGCATCCACAGCCGAACATCGGCGGCGACCTGGTCGTTGCGGCTTCTGCCGGTATGAAGTCTCTTGCCCGGCTCACCAATTTTCGCCACTAATGCCGCCTCGATTGCCATATGAATATCTTCATACTTCTTCTCGAATTTGAACCGCCCTGCTGAGATTTCCTCACTGATTTCGATAAGCCCGTCTTTAATTGAATTGTATTCGTCTTTGGCAATCAGTTTTTGCTCAGCTAACATCCGTGCATGGGCGATTGAGCCGACAATATCATATTTATAGAGACGCTTGTCTACCGACAGCGACTCCACAAAATCAACTGTCAGCTCATCCGGCTCACCGGCCAAACGCTCTTCCCAGCTCTTTTCTGCCTTGGCCATTATATCCGCTCCAAAACCAAAATCTTCTACTCGAAACAACTACACAAACACTATCTTGTGGTTCATTGTAGGCTTTTCATTCAGCCTTTCGCAACTGCTCTACTACGGTTAGACGATTGCCTTCGAAATGGAAAGCCTCGACTAACACTCCCCCACGAAATCCTATCATTCCTTCGGGCAAAAATGGGCCGGCTTCTCATCGCTCCACGCGCCTTCGGACCTCGCGTTCTTCTCGTTCCCTGCCTTCTCTTCGGTTATCAGCTTCTCTTCTCACCTCGCGCTCTATTCGGACCTCCCGTTCTTCCCGTTCCCTAACCTGCCCTCTCTCCGCACCTAACAGCTCTTCTGCAAGTTGTCCAACGACAGCGCTCTTCTCAGCATTGCCGAATTCTCGCCAGAGCTCCGCTGCCATGGACAGGATTTCAACAAGCTGCTCGCGATTAGGAGCCCGTTCTCGGACAAGTTGTGCATCCTCGTCCTTGCGTTCTTCGAGCATCATTTCGCGGGCACGAATGGCTAACGTGAGCAGTTCCACCGCGTCCCCGCGCTCGGCTTCCTTAAGTGCGGGCAGTGCCATCCTCATCACTTCTAACTGATGGAGCACAACTTCGCGCTCACTCTCAGGGCGCTCCCTTGTCGCCCTACCTTCATCGCGTTCTCTTCGTCTCTCGCGTTCTTCTCGTTCCCTGTCTTCTCTTCGTTCCTCGACTTCTCTTCGTTCCTCGATTTCTCTTCGTATCCGGACCTCTCTTTCACGCTCTCTCTCTGGGCCACCCCTCTCTCGCAATTGCCAATTCAATCGCTCGTTTTCGGCCCGAAGCTCTCGAAGCTCCGTCTCCAGTTCCCCCACATGCGCCCGAAGCTCTCGAAGCTCTGCTTCCATCCGCTCCAGACGTTCTCCGAGGACCTCTTTGATCGCTCTGCCCATACGTTCCAGATGCCCTGCGACGACTTCTTTTAATTGTCCTTCCATCTGCTCCAGATGTGTCGGCCTCTCGGCCTCTCGCCTTTCTCGAACGTCCTCATCCCACCGCAGGACCTCCCTCCGAACATTCACTCTTCTCCTGCTCTCCGGCCCCTCTTCAACTACCTCACGCCACTCAGCCTCCATACCCTTGATAAACTTTTGCCCGGCCTCGGTCACAAAGGAAACACCTACTTCCTGTCCTTCTTGCAGCCTCCGAGCCGCCTGCCAAAGTTCCTCACGCTGCCGTGGTACGAGCACGGTCACATGGTCGTCCCTCTCAAATGGCTTGATAACGATACCCATATACCCTCGTTCACCAACCTCTTGTTCGACCATCCGTACAAACGTTCCCCGCACCTCACCACTTCTGTCACCATCCTCGGCCAAGAGCATCCCACCCAACAGCAAGCCTGCAAGCACACCCAGCACCAACATTCTGTACATCTTTTTCATGATAGCTCTCCTGTTAATTTAGATTTGCATATACCCGACGCCCACATTAGTTGCGGGCAACCTGTGAATAATTAACATATAAAACTCATAAAGTCAATAAAATTACCAGATCCCCTAGGTAATCTATTTGCCTACAAAAAAATTCCCATTTGACAATCTAAGTTGGCTGCCTCATAATTACTGCTATGGATAAATCTGCGTAATAATTACTAATACTAGGAGAATAACGCCATGATTACAAAACTCTATCTTGAGAACTTTCGCGGCATTCGCAAAAGCGAGGTGGAATTGGGTAAAATTACGGTTCTTACCGGCCCTAACAACAGCGGTAAATCAAGTATAATTTATGGTTTGCTCGCTTTAAAAAATGTCGTTTTGAATTCAAATCAAGGTTTAGATAGCTTCCTAAATCTTGGCTTCCTCAACCTTGGTGGATTTGACCAGACTGTATATTTAAAAAAGGATACATCGGTTATTCGCCTTAGTATAGAAGTCTTAAGAGAGGAAACGTCTTCTCTATACTCGGCATCACTAGGAAAGAAAAAATCACAATTAAGCATTGAAATCTTTACCCCTTTAAGACTTCACCTGGACCTTGAGGTAACATTTCCATACCCTGCAAATAAAAATACAAGTACGAAGGTAAAAACGCCCTTCGGCAAAGCAGAGGTAACTTGGAACGGTATCTCCCCAACCATAAATATTCTCCATGAAAATGAAGGAATGGAAATTGTAGAAAAAGCCGAACTATCGAACAAGTCAGATGCAAAAGATCCTATTGCAGGTTTATCTACAAGCCTCAATGCGCCAATCGAGGAACTAAGAGCTGTGGACTTTATTCCTCTAAGAAGAGGATTCACAAAACCAAACTATTCGTCTGTTCCCATGCAGCAGCAGTTACTGACCGATGAAGAGTTAGCAACACTCCTCGCAAACAATCGCGATTTAGAGGGCAAAGTTGCCAACTATTTGGAACAAATTATGGATAAGGCTTTTATGGTGAGATCTGTAATTGGAACAGCAAATTTTAATCTTCAAGTCCGGGATCGCTCTACAGGTCTCGTATGCGATTTAGTGAATGAAGGATTTGGTACAAATCAATTGATTACCATTCTAACAAAATCCTTACGAAAAGAAATGCACACAATCTGCATTGAGGAGTCTGAAATCCATCTACATCCCGAATTGATGGATAAATTGGTTAATGTATTCGTCGGGATAGTAAAAGATGAAAATAAAAATTTCATAATATCCACACACAGCGAACATATTGTTTTATCCCTTTTAAACAAGATAGCACAGAGGAAGTTAAAACCGGAGGACATAAGAATTTACTATCTTACCAAAAAAGGCCAACAAACAGTTCTGGAAAAACAAGAAGTCAACGAAAAAGGGCAGATAAAGGGTGGACTCAAAGGATTTTATGAAGCTGAACTCGAGCACGTCAAAGATTTTTTCAGCATTTCTTAAGGGAACCAAATGGAAATTGTTGTTAACGAGTGGCTGCTAGACTATCTCCGCCCTGATGCTAAAGGTTGTGATATGGATTTAGCGATTAAATTTGTTAATGCATGGGTGAAAAAATCCGATAAAGTTGTAATAAAAAAACCAAGTCCTTTTGTGTCGAAGTTTTATAATTACATGAAACAGTTTGGCTGGAACCAACAATTCAAAGAACGCTTCTCGAAATTACATAAGCTCCTTTTCCTCGATTCGGAAAAAACAATAATTGCTGAAGATAGTGATATAGAATATCTTCCAGAAGAAGTTAAAACTAAGACACCTCCTGATGATGAATATCTAATCGAATTAGCATATTCAAAGCAAGACAGAATAATTGTCACAACGGATGCAAGGCTACAAGACAGATTGAAAGGCGAAGCAGGCTTAAAGATTCATTTGCTTCAAGAATTCTTACAAAACTATTTGGCCTAAAATTGTTATTCTCAGGATATTGATTTATAGCAGCCACTACCTAACTTGACCATCTCACCTCAAAGACTTGGTCGCTAAATAGAAAAAAACAATATGTTACAAAAACTTCTTATAACCAATTGCAGATTGTTCGATGCTCCGGATGACAAACAGACTACATCCATTCTCATCGAAAATGGCACTATCACTCAAATCGGCCAAATCAATTCCTCCGCCGACTGTAACAACACCCTTAACGCACAGGGCAGAATAATCGCCCCGGGTTTCATTGACATTCACATCCAGGGCGCAGGCGGTGCCGACATACTCGACGCAACGCCAGATGCCCTCAAAGCCATATCACAAACTTGCGCACGTTTCGGAACCACCGGCTTTCTTGCCACGACTGTTTTCAAGCCGGAACAGAAAAATCAACACCTTACAATCGCAGCCGAACATGTTGGCCGGGACCTTGGCGGGGCGAACCTGCTCGGCATACATCTCGAAGGCCCATTTATCTCGCTCGAAAAAAAAGGAATGATTCTGCCCGAATGTATTTGCCCGCCATCCTCGCAGGTTCTCGACCAAATCCTGGGCATAACAAACGGCCACCTCAAAATGATGACAATCGCACCCGAGCTGCCCCACAACCTCCCAATAATTAAACGCCTCGTTGACTCTAACATCATTGCCTCTTTCGGCCACTCCAGCGCAACTTATCAACAAACTCTCGATGGCTTCGATGCCGGCATCTCACATGTAACACATATGTTCAACGCAATGCCGTCAATCCATCATCGCGCACCCGGCCCGCTGGTCGCTATCTTTCAGACAAAACACGTCACCACACAGCTTATTGCCGATGGCGTTCACATACACCCGGCCGTTTTGAAATTTGCTTTTGAAGCACTCGGCCCAAACCGCATCATACCAATAACCGACGGCATGCAGGCCCTCGGCCTCGGCGACGGTAAATTCATTTACAACGGCATTGAATACGAATCCAAAAACGGAACTGCAAGGTACAAAGACGGCACTCTTATCGGCACTGCTCTCGGCCTTAGTCAGCTTCTCGAAAAGCTCATAGCATTTACGGATTGCCCTGGTGATATTGCAATCAAAACTGTTACACAAAATCCTGCCGGCCTGTTAGGCCTCGAAGGCAAAAAAGGCACTATCGCCCCGGGAAAAGACGCCGACCTCGTCATGATCGACCACGACCGCTCAGTCCACACAACCTTTGTCGCCGGGAAAATCGTATTCCAGAAATGAAGCAATCTAAAATAGATGCCGTAAATTAAGCACA
Source organism: uncultured Pirellulales bacterium (assembly GCA_964559025.1). Lineage (GTDB taxonomy): Bacteria > Planctomycetota > Phycisphaerae > Sedimentisphaerales > Anaerobacaceae > NIOZ-UU13. Next base: position 10,907 of record CAZLIO010000036.1, read on the forward strand.
CAAAAAAAATGGGAGAGCCTACAGGCTCTCCCTTTATTTATGCGGCTCTTTCCTTTTCATTTTTAGCCCTTACTTACAATGCCTGCTTTTCCATCTGACTTGTGTTCAATACCCATATGATAGACAAAGTAAGTTCAAACTAATATGGCCTAATTGGTCATTCTCCAGAGCCACCCATTTGCTAATCCAATATTATTCATCGGCAGACCTTGTTTCAAAGCTTGAATTTTTCTAAAATTTGAGCTTGTCATTCCTCACGCCTGTTTCTCTGCACAAAAACAGTTTGAAACAGAACCATTCGGACGATAAGATTGTATTATCAACAAAGATTAACAGCAACAAAATCTAAGGAGCTGCAATTACGGAGCACAAAAAACAAGGATGCTAATATGATTATTAAAACACTTGGGATTTCGTCAAGCCCGAGGATTAAGGGCAACAGCGATTTGCTTTTGCGCGAAGCTCTCGCAGGCGCCGAGTCCGCAGGTGCACACACCGAACATATCCATCTTTCAGATTACAATATTGCACCCTGTATCGAATGTAATTCCTGCTACACAACAGGCACCTGCCAGATTCAAGATGACTTTCAGCAGCTCTTAAAAAAGATGCTTGATGCCGACCGGCTCGTCTTCGCTACCCCCATATTTTTTATGACCGTCTGTGCCCAGGCAAAGATGTTTATTGACCGCAGCCAGTGTCTTTGGGCGCACAAGTATGTGCTAAAAAAACCACTTTTTACCCCCCAACGCGACCGCCGGGCAATGGTAATAGCCGTAGGTGGCTCAAGAAGCAAAAAACAGTTTGAAAGCATCCAACTGACGATGAAATCCTATTTTGATGTGCTGGACATAAATTATGCAGCAAATTTGTTTATCAATAAAGTTGATGACCTCGGCGAAATACAAAAACATCCTTCAGCGATCAAAGAAGCGTTCCGCCTCGGCAAAGAGCTAATAACCGCCGAGCCCCCCCTGCCGCAAAAGCCTGTCAACATCGAATTAACCTGAGCCCCCTTCTCAAAATTGAAATACTACTCTTTACTCTCAGGCTTGGCTCTTTTTATAACAAAGAAATACGCAATCGCCCCTACAAAATAAAAACTAAGCGACAAAAGAATCGCAGCAGCCCATATCAGCTTGTCGTACTCACCCTCTTTTGTCAGCGGCTGATAAAACTTCGATTTCGGCCGCTTCAAACAATCGATGAGCATAATCACAGAAAAAATCACTCCCAGGATTGCCAACACGCCCCACATTGCCTCAAACCCGAACAATGGTCTTAGCGGCCAGAACGGGAACCTACACCAAGTAACCATAACAGATACCTCCTAAAAAAGTTCACAACTTTTCCTGCAAAATACAGCCCTGGCAATATGTCAATCACGCTTTTGTTATTCCGTCTTCGATGACAAGTATGAACAAAGCCCAATAATTAGAATCGCAACAACAGCCAAAGTAATACATATAACAATCGGCGTAGCAACGTTCAACTTCAATTCAATAATAAATGGTACCGACGCTGCGAAGATAATGAAAATAATAAACCCGATTGCCCGCCATGGGTATGCAAAATTCACTGTCCAACCCGTCCATTTAATCGGTTTCGGCACAACCAGACGCGGGTCGTTTTTGCAGTAATAGACTGCGCCCCAGAGCCAGTTATTCTTGTCTGCCCAAAGTTTTTCCAATTCTTCTTTTGTCATTATTATCTTTTAACTACGGTTAGGTTCTCCTTAGCCAGCCAACAAAACAGCCTTTACTATAATCAGAATCGCAATAACTGTCAAAGTAAAACGCTCCCTTGTTTGTTCTGCTGTTTCTTATTATCAACATCGCTATCTGCTCATAGCTAAACCAATGAGAAAGGGACCTATACCGAATCAATCAGTATAAAGTCCCGAACTGATGCAAGATCATAGACCGGCTAATTTAACATATCACACCGATTGCGGCTACGGCCGGAGCTGCTCATCAAGCCACGAATCCGCTATTTCGGCATAATCCAAACCGTCTTCGTGCATTTCAAAACGGCTTGTCAAACGGCTTAGTTTTACCTGCAAGCCACGCAATCTCCTCTGGTGTCAACGCACGGTCGTAAATCCCGACATCGTCAATCAGTCCCATGAAGAATCGGTCGTTACCTGCCGGACGGCTGCCAATCCTGACATCCTGGTCAGCGGTGAGATTAAACGCATCCGGGTCTTCACTGGGTCTCGTGTCATCTATGCCGTCGACGTAAAGTATCACATCCGGATATGAGATCGTGGCGTTCTCTTGCACCGTCACCGCAACATGGTGCCACACACCGTCGTTCACATTGCTATCGCCCTGGACATTACCGCCATGATGCTCTACACGTAGCCTGCCGGCGTCGACTCGGAAGCCAAATCTTTGGTCTCTAACGTTCGGACCCCAGCCTACAATTGCGCCGGTTACAGTACTGGTCGTATTGATCCAGGCAGTAACAGTAACAGCATTCGAGCCCAGAATGCCCTTGTAGCCGGTTATCTCCACAAAGTCGTTGAGACCACGAAGGCTCATGGCCTGGCCAACCTTGCCCGCTACAAAAGTGGGGTTGCCCGTCGCAGTGCCGTGGCGGGCGTTGCCAGAGCTGTCATTGGTAGTACCTTCAAATTCGTAGTGTGCCTGCAGACCAGTTGGGCCGGGGTCTGCCGGCGTGACCAACTGACGGTCATAAGGATACAGACTGATATCGTCGAGTAAAACCATTCCCTGGCCGCCAACCGCTCCAATACGCTCAAAGCCAATGCTTAGCTCAGTGACATTGCTGAGGTTCGTGACGAATAAGGCCAGATCAATATACCACATCTGCCACCCTTTTTGCTTCAAGTTCTCGGCGTCACCATCGTATGTTACCTTGGAGCCATTAAGCTTCACGTACATCTGCTGCACATGGTTGTTTGGATCGCCCAAGAACCGCAGCGTCAAGGCCTTAACGGCATGCTTGGTCCAATCCCGGCCGACGTCTAAATCAGCGACATTCACTGTGACCTCTGAATAGCTGGTGGTGGAGTTGTCATAGAAAAGTGGCACTGACTGTTTGCCGTCATAAACAAGCGAGGTCTCCATAGAAGGCTGGAATGCTTTAGTATAACCCATGGTCAAGCCGTTTACAGACGGATTATCAAATCCATCTTTCCACGCCACATATACCAGATTGCTGCCCTCTTCTCCGGCAGGAATGTCATTGTAGGACTCGAAAT
>CAZLIO010000037.1:0-3885 GCA_964559025.1 uncultured Pirellulales bacterium
TAGTCTCAACCAACATCTAACCTTCTGAAACTGTACTCCATTCCTTACATCTTCTCGGACAATCCCGATACACTAAGATGCGATTCTCCAACTTGTTCCTTTGCTAAAGTAGTCCCTTAGCAAATCTTTGCTATTTTTATCAATCATATTTTACCACTCGCGCCACGAAAATGCAAGTAAACATTCCCAATTACGAGAAAAATTCAATATATATTGCCCTATTTTGTCCCTTAGCCTCTAAAATTCAAGAATCTGCGTTGATTAGAAAGTATCACTACCCATACTGAAGTCAACCGTGTGGCAATCCCTCCGAAGTGCAGATACACGCGCAAGTTAATCTGGCATCTGGAAAAGCTCTCCGGTGCGCCGTAATTCTTCCTGTTTCTCTGTATCCAGACCGATTTGGTCATCTGTCAAATAACATCCCGGATCCGGGGCCCAGGGATCGTCAAAATACAAGTCTGCCCGGACGCGAAGACTACCGCCACAGGCCTCGAAGAATCGGCACAGCTTACAGCGGCCCTTGATATGTTCCCTACGGTTCCTCAAACCATTGAGCAAAGGTTCATTGGTGTCGAGCCAAATCTTACTAAAAGGCCTTTCGTGCACATCTCCCAAGTCGTAGTGTCCCCAAAACTGATTTGGATGCACCTTGCCATTGAAATCAAGACAGCCGATTCCAACACCGCTGCTGTACATTCCCCCGCCGTTCCAGAGAAGCAGCTTCCAGACATTGGCTGCACGAGAAGGCTCTTCCTTAAGCAATTTCAGGTACAGGTAAACACCGTCAACATGGTTGTCAACTGTCAATATATCCGTTTTCCTGCCGGCTTGTTTGTACAGTTTTGTTTTGGCTAATATTATCTCAATTGCATCTTTGCTTTGAGCATGGCTGAGGTCATCATTTCCGATAGCCCTTCCTCTGCCGCTTGGCACGAAGTGGTAAAAACAAGCCCTCTCAATATTCTCAGCTTCGAAAAAGTCAAAGATGGCCTCAAGGTCCTGAACATTCCTTTTTGTTAGAGTCAATCTGAGACCTGTTCGCACATCAGCATCCCGGCAGTTTCTTATACCCTGCACGGCCATGTCAAACGCACCGGGTACTCCCCTGAATTTATCATTAACTTGCCCTATTCCGTCAAGGCTGATACCTACATACGAAACTCCCATTTGTTTTATTTTCTTGGCTGCATCAGCAGTTATAAGTGTCCCGTTGGTTGAAATAACTGCACGCAAACCTTTCTGAACTGCATATTCAATCAGTTCAAACAAGTCAGGCCGCATCAATGGTTCACCCCCTGAGAACAGCACCGAAGGCACATTGAACTGCGCAAAGTCATCCAGGACAGCTTTTGCCTGGCTTGTTGATAATTCATTACAAGTTTTGCCGGCGCCACTGTCGTTATAGCAATGAACACATTTGAGATTACACGCCCTGGTGATGTTCCAGACGACGATAGGTCGTCTTTCAGATGCTTGTTTTGGTACAATTTCACCTTCGCGCTCGCCGGAGCCTTTTTTGCCGTAGCGAAGCCAATCGCCCGGCGTAACCTGGTCGCAATATAATTTGGTAATATTTATCATCGTTTACGCTCGACGTGAGTGGTCAATTGGTTAATTGGTAAGTTGAATGCTCACTACTCACTACTCACTACTCACCACTCACTACTTCGGGTGGTATATATGCACAAAAAGGCTCTTCGGCCATGTAATTACCGGTCGCAGCGTATGCTCTGGCGCGACATCCGCCGCATACATCCCTGTAGCCACACACCCCACATTTGCCTTCGAGACTGCTGCTGTTACGCATTCGCGCAAGGTCTTCGTTGTTGTACCATATCTCTGCAAGTTTTTGTTTGAGAACATTACCACATTCTATTGGCAGATATCCGCAGGGGAACACGTTTCCCTGATGACCTACGAACAGCACACCAAGGCCTGCAAGACAGCCGCGCGAAGCACCACCATGCCCGGTTCTACCCGGAACGGAACCGCTGATATGCGCTGCCTTTTTACGGGCCTGATATAGGCCCTGCTGCCTGATAATACGTTCATAGTGAGGGCCACAGGTTACCTTCATTTGTAATTCGCTGCGACTATCCAATCTACATATCTCAAGCATCTTTTGTTCATATTGCTCAGGTGAAAGCATGTCCGTTTCAGCCAGGACCTGTCCGCACCCAACCGGAACCAGCATGAATATGTGCACCGCTACTGCACACAATGATTTGGCAAGCTCGTAAATATCCTCTAATTGCCCGGCATTGTGCTTAGTCAATGTGATATTTATCTGAGTAGGTATTTCTTCCTCACGAAGACATTTGATACCTTGCAGTGCCCTTTCAAAGGAGCCTTCCATCTGCCGCAGCTTGTCATGGACCTCGGCAGTCGCACCATCCAAGCTCACCGCAACCCTCACGATTCCGCTATTACGTATTTGTTTGGCCACTGTTGCATTTACCAATGTTCCATTGGTTGCAAGGGCCGGTGTAATCCCCGCTGCTTTTGCCTCGCTAACCAACTCAAATAATTCTTCACGACAGAGCGGCTCCCCACCTGAGAACACCAAAACCGGCATCATAGGCTGCTTTTTGCCTAATTCGGCCAACTGTGATATCAAATCTTTCGCCTGTGCGGTTGTTAAATCCTTAAAAGCCGCCTCATCGGATTCCAGACGCCGACAATGCGCGCAGGTCAAATTGCATTTTATCGTGGTCTCCCAAAATAAAAGTCTCAGGATTTGATTTGACCCTAAAGCTTCTTTCACGACTGCTGGTCTTCCTTATGGTTTAGCTCCGACGTTATCTTTTCAGCCTGCTGTACGATGCTGTCAACAAACCTTGCCGCCTCAGTAGCACCATTCTCTTTAGCTATGGTGTTGACGTTCTTAATTACGCAGTGCAGCAGCTTGTTGACCACACGGTTCACCATTGTCTCCAGGGCCTCTTTGCACGAAGCTTCCTGTCTTGTTCCGACGAAGAACTGCTCAAGCTCGCTTTGGCTAATCCGTGCAAATTGTTCCTTCATCTGACCTATCAGAGGCCCTATATCCCTGGCCCCGAACCAGTCCATAAAATCTGTAACATTTTCAAAGACGATTTCCATCCCCCTGGCGATGTCCCGCTCGCGGGCCTTGCGATTTTGCTCCACCACGTCGGAAAGGTCATCAACACTATAGAGATAAACTCCATCCATATTATTTATCGAAGGTTCGAAGTTTCGCGGTACCGCAATGTCGATAATCAGTAGCGTACTTCCTCTCCGGGTGTCCATTATCTTTTTGAATGGGTCCTTCCTGAAAAGATAATCCTGTGCCGTCGCCGAGGCTATCGCGATATTAGCACTAATAAGCTGGTTCTGGACTTCTTCCCATTTCCGGACCGCGATGCCGTACTGCTCGGCCACGCTGCGACCGCGGTCGTAAGACCTGTTGACGAGAGTTATATTCCTGGCCCCAACCTGAAGAAGGTGCTGCACGATCAACTGCCCCATCTCCCCGGCCCCGATAACGACCACTTTCGCCGATGAGATATCGGCAAAGAGCTGCTTGGCCAGCTCGACCGCAACGCCGGCAATGCTGACCCGGCCGCTGGAAATTGAGGTGGTTGTATATATCTTCTTGCTGGTAGCAAAGGCACAGTGAAACAGGTGATTCAGAATCTTTCCCGTGCTCTTGGCCGCACAGGCCAGCTTGTAGCCCTCCTTGACCTGCCCGATTATCTGTGCCTCGCCCACCACCATGCTGTCCAGACTCGATGCAACCGTCAGCAGGTGCCTGACCGCATCCTCATCGCTGTATGAGTACAGGAACTCAGCAAACTTTTCCGGCTTGACATTATGAAACTCCGAGATGAACTTAGTAAGGTCATCCGCATCAGCCCCCCC
>CAZLIO010000037.1:3895-14037 GCA_964559025.1 uncultured Pirellulales bacterium
ACGTCGATATCAGCACAAACTCCGCCTGGCGAAACCTGTTTTTCAGCTCGCAAAGTGCCCTGGTGGTCTCCACGGCGTCAAACGCCAGTTTCTCACGAATCTCCACCGGAGCAGTCTTGTGGTTGAGTCCTAAAACTACAATCTTCATATTACGTTCTTATCTTGTCTGTTCTGCAGATTCAACTTTGCTACGGTCGAAGTTATGGTCTGAACCGCAAAAAACCGAGGTTCCCACTACTGCAAATAGAATCAATGCAAACGTGAGAAGCGTCACGTAAGCAATCGTCTTTTCCCTTAATTTGACCATGCGCCACAGTGCCAGAATCGAACCCAGCAGCAGCCAGGCAAGAGTGATAAGGACGATTTTAGGATCTGTGAGCCAGTCAAATGCCGTCATATTGAGCGAGGCCGAGGTGGCCGCCAGGCCAACTCCACCTGCCAGACCAAACGTCATCAGTACGAAACATGCCTTTAGGCCAAAAAGGTTCATTCGCTCGAGACTCTCGATATTGGGTACCCTTCCGATGACCTGCAGGACCTTCTTTTGCTTTAGCTTTCGTCTGCCGAGCAGGTAAAGCACGGCGCTTGCAGTTGCGAGCATTGCCGCTGCCCCGCTTAGAATCATTGCAATGCCGTGGGCAATCGCCCAGGGCGTAGCGGCTGCGGCGTGGGCTTCCGAAGCCGGTTCGGCAACAATCGCAGCCAAAATTATCAAGCCGAAAATTACCCACACCATTACCGAACCGAACCACACCTGCTGGATAGCAATACTGACAAACAGGTATATAAGGCCAAATACAATAGTAAGGACAATCATTGACTCAAACAGCCCTGTAAGTGGTACGGCTTTTATCGCCACAGCCCTAAATATAAGCATGACAGCTTCCAGCGTCACCGCCAGTGAGACGAGAGGCAAAAGGAAGCGTTTGTATTTCTCGCCGCCGGCCGGCAACTGAAGAATCCCTGCGATCGCTGCTGCCAGGAATAGCGTTATCACAAATGCAAATATGATTATTTCCGGTATTGACAGACCTAACATTTTTGCTCCTGTTCGTTGGTATTTTGCGCACCCAATTGTGTAATGTATGTCGGGGGCACCTTTTTGAGCTCCTTTTCAGTAACCAGTATTCGGTAGTTTGAAATCCCGCATGCCCGGCTCATTCGTCGAACTGTCCGCTGAACATCTTCGTCACTTTTCCCGTGGACCATCGTGTACAGGCTATAAGGCCAGTTTTTATCGGTATGGCGTTCATAGGCGTGACTAACCTCCCTAAACCCGGCAAATACCTCGCCCACTTCCCTGGTTCGTTCGGGCTCCACCTGCCAGACCACCATTGCTCCAGCGCCCAGGCCCACTTTGAAATGATTCACTATTGCCCCTATTCGTCGTAGCTTACCCTGCTGTTTCCAGTTTTTCAAAACTGCCAGCAACTGCCCTGTATCAATACCTATCTGCTGGGCCATATCGTTAAATGGACTTTGACTTTTCGGCAATCCCTGTTGAAGAACAGCCAGAATCTTCTGCTCAATACTGGATATGCAGTTTTTCATTGATTGTTTGGCAGATATAACTTACTCATTGGGTACATTGAGTCATAATATACCCTTCGTACCTTTCCGGCATCGGAAAAACCACCCAAGATGAATTGAATTATACTGAATTCGACTTACAATTGCCACTTAGTTTTTCACAGTTCCCTCAATTCTCCGATTTGGCCTTTGTATAGACAGAAATTCCGGAAATGCTTGAATCTACCCCGGTTTTAGTGTAAAAAGTTATAAAACGTCAAAGAATGAATTGTGGAAGGCTAAGAATGAGACCCCTCAAGATGGCAAGCCGCGCCAGTAAGCTGGCTTTGGTACAATCCAACTATGTCCGTGACTTGCTAAAGAATCTCCGCGACGGCATTGAAATTTCCATAGTGAAAGTGTCAACTAAGGGCGACCGCGACAAATCAGATTTCCTTTATAAGTCCGACTCCATCGGCTTTTTTACTTCTGAAGTTGAGAATGCGGTTCTTGACGGCAGGGCTGACATCGCTGTTCACAGTCTTAAGGACCTGCCCACGGCCTGCACGAAAGGGCTGATAGTTGCCGCGGTACCCAAAAGGGAATCTGTTGCCGATGCGTTGATAGCCAACCGCGGATTTCGCGAATTACACGGACTAAACACAAATAAAGAATCAGTGAAATCTGTGCAATCCGTGGTTGCTGCTCTGCCGGCCGGGGCAACCGTGGGAACATCGAGCCTCCGACGCATTGCCCAGTTGCGCCGGCTTAGAGATGACCTAAAATGTGTTCCTTTGCGGGGAAATGTTGAAACGAGAGTTTCAAAGGTTGCCTCCGGGAAGGTTGACGCGGCTATTGTCGCTTGCGCAGGTTTGAACCGGCTTGGTCTGGCCGATAAAATCTCTGCAATTCTGCCGCCCCAGGAGTTCCTGCCCGCCCCGGCACAAGGGGCATTGGCCGTACAGATTCGCACAGCGGATAGTGAGCTTGCCGAACTTGTTTCACAACTTGACGATAAAAATTCTCGGATTGCCGTCGAGACCGAACGATGCATACTTACATCTCTGCACGGCGGATGCAGTATACCCCTGGGCGTTTATTCACAAATCTGTGGCGATACTATAACCATTGATGCAATGATCTCTGATGTGGAAGGTAAGAAATATATCAAACGCTCAAAAACCGGTTGCATCAATGAGGCCAAATCTTGCGCCAAGGAACTCGCCCAAGAACTGTTAGCTGCTGGTGGGCAGGAAATTCTCGATCAAATCAGAAATAGCCGGAATGATGAAATCAAAAGGTGAAGGGGTTCCTGACTTGTCTTGAAAAAAAAGAATTCTTGAAAGGAAAAAATATAAAGGTAAAATTACTGAAAACAGGAGTTGAAATCGTCTTCTAAATCAAAGGTTATTTTGTATTACTTTTGCTTCAAGACGTATGGGAATTAGATATGGGCAGCAGCAACGCGGCTTCTTTGGACACTGAACCCCTCGACGGAGTCTTGGCATCAATGCCCGACGCCGGCTGGAGCGGGTCTATAAAGTGCCGGCGAGCTTGAGGGGCAGGCAAATGCAAAAGTTCGAAATCGAGACATATCAAAATCTGGTCAAAGATGTCGGGTGCATCACCGCGGAGAATTTATTTATGTTTCTGGGCAAAGTTCAAGAGGCGTTCGGGTACGTCCCGAGAGAGGTGGTACGCGATGTTGCGATAAGGACCGGTTTTTCCGAGACTCGAATTTATGGTGCTCTGACGTCATACAGAGACTTCAAGGTAAGGTTGGAGTGCAACGGCTAATATGAAGGAAACAAAGGTCTTAACTCGTCGAGTGGGCAAGTACAAGCCGCTGGAACTGAAGGGATACGAGGCCGAGGGAGGCCTGGTGGCTCTTAAGAAGGCCTTGGCGATGGGGCCTGAGCCAGTAATCGAGGAGATTAAACGAGCAGGCCTAATTGGCCGGGGCGGCGCGGGATTCCCAACGGGACCAAAGTGGGCAATGGCTGCCAGTGAAAAACAGGAACATAAATACTTTATTTGTAATGCTGAAGAGGGCGAGCTGGGGACATTCAAGGACAAGGTCCTGCTCGACGGCGACCCCTGGATGGTGCTCGAAGGAATCCTAATCGCGGCCTATGCGATTGGGGCTGAACAAGCCTACATCTACATAAACGGCGAGTACGACCACACCGTCGAACTGTGGGAAAAGCTTGTTATTGAGGCGAGGAAAGCAGGACTTCTGGGGGACGGCATTTTAGGCTCAAAGTTTTCAGTTGATCTGCAGGTGGTCAAAGGTAAAGGGCTGTATATAACCGGTGAGGAGTTTGCGCTTATTTCTTCGCTTGAGACACGGCGGGCTGCCAGCCGATTGAAGCCGCCGTATCCAACAGAAAAAGGATTGTTTGGAAGGCCAACGGTTGTAAATAACGTCGAAACCATCGCAAACGTTCCGGTGATTTTGGCAAATGGTGTAGAAGCGTATCACAAGCTCGGTGTAGAGGGTGAGCCCGGAACGAGGCTTTTTTCACTATCCGGGGATGTTAAAGAAAGCGGCGTTTATGAGCTTGAGGTCGGTTCAGGAACGCTGGCAGAGTTTATCGATGAATTTGGCCGAGGGACAACGAGCGGCCGGCCCGTAAAAGCGGTTCAACCCGGAGGAGGAACAAGTGCGTTTCTTGCTCGAGCTTCTCTGGGATGCAGACTCACCGCCCAGGCCATTCGCCAGGCCGGCAGTGGAATTGGAACTGCAGGGGTGATAGTTTACGAAGAAGGCAAAAGCGCGGTTGATATTGTCAAAGGACTGCTGGAGTTTTACGGGTCCGAATCCTGTGGTCGCTGTGCGCCGTGCCGGATAGGAGTTGTGCGAATGAGGGAAATTATCGAAAAGGTGTTTCAAGGCGAGGGAACAAATGAGGATTTAGAGCAATTACGCCAAATTGGCAAGGCAGCCATGGCGGTATCCACTTGTGGAATGGGACAGTCTTTTCCACTCCCGGTACTCTCAGCATTGGAACTTTTCCCGCAGGATTTCGAGGTAGCTATAGGCAAGGTCTCAGCATAGGAATCTGATTGTTATGCAAAATTGAGGTTAGGCATATATTATTTAAGAAAAGCAGGTTTTTAATTTTCTTAAATAATCAAATAACTGGCCGCTGAACAATAATTTACTGTTTGAAAAGGAAAAATTAAAAGATAATTTTCCTTTTCAAAGTATGCCTAACCTCGATTTTGCAGGAGACTTTATAAGAATGAAAGAAGTTTGCCTAACAATTGACGGCAGAGAAGTAACGGTTTCGGAGGGAACAACGATTCTCGAAGCGGCGAAAAGCCTCGGCATTGACATTCCCAACCTTTGCTATGATTCACGCCTCGAGCCGGCAGGAACGTGCCGGCTGTGTGTGGTTCAGATAGAGGGTCGTCCCGGCCTGACAATATCGTGCAACACACTCGCGGCTGAAGGGATAAAAGTGTGCACCGAAAACGACGAGATTGCAGCCATACGGAAAACGGTTCTTGAGTTGATTCTGTCGGAGCATCGGGTAGCGTGCACAAGCTGTGATAAAGATGGTGCATGCAGTCTTCAAGACTACGCATACCGCTACCAGGCTGACGAAGGACGCTTTGGTTTGCCAGAGCGAAGGCCCGTAAAACCGAATTATGCCACTAACAGTGAAGCGATACTTTATGACCCGGACAAGTGTATTCTGTGCGGCTTGTGTGTCAGATACTGTGAGGAGGTACAGAAAGCCGAAGCCCTAACATTTGCCGGTCGTCTTGGGCAGATTGAGGTGAGCACGGCGTTTGGGATAGATCTTCATAAAAGCTCATGTGTCCTGTGTGGAGGATGCGTCGAGATTTGTCCTGCGGGCACAATGTTGGACCGTGCAGCTATAGGTAAGGGCCGCGAAAAAGATCTGACCAGGACAAGAACAACCTGTGCTTATTGTGGTGTCGGCTGCCAAATTGACCTCAACGTCAACCCAAAAACAAACGAAATAGTCCGCGTAACCAGCGAAGTCGGTTGTATTCCGAACAATGGCAATTTGTGTGTCAAAGGCAGATTTGCTATGGACTTTGTAGCAAGCAAGAAAAGGCTTGCCTCCCCGCTTATAAAACGAAACGGCAGGTTCGAAAAAGCAACCTGGCCCGAAGCAATAAATTTTATCGTTGAACGTTTGACCAAAATAAAAACGCAGAACGGCCCCGACAGCATCGCCGGGCTTTCATCTGCCAAGTGCACCAATGAGGACAACTACATATTTCAGAAGTTCATACGTGCAGCGATTGGCACTAATAATGTTGACCATTGCGCCAGGCTCTGCCACGCATCGACGGTTGCCGGCCTTGCAAGGGCATTCGGCAGTGGTGCTATGACCAACTCGATTGATGAGCTTAAGAATGCCGGCTGCATATTTGTCATCGGCTCGAACACCTCTGAAGCCCATCCCGTAATCGCTCTCAATATAACGGAGGCGGTCGTGAAAAATGGGGTCGATCTTATAGTGGCCGACCCGCGTCAAATCGACCTCGTCCGATTCGCCGAGTTGCACCTTCCTCAAAAGCCCGGTACTGATGTGGCGCTTATCAACGCTATGATGAACGTGATAATAAGCGAAAAACTGCTTGATAGCGATTTCATAAATAACCGAACAGAGGGCTTTAGTGAGCTTGCTGATGCCGTGAAAGATTTCACGCCGGAAAAGGCTGAGGAAATAACGACCGTCCCCGCCGAAAAAATCCGCCAGGCCGCGAGGATATATGCCGGTGCCTCAACAGCCAGTATCGTTTACAGCATGGGCATCACTCAGCATACTACCGGCACCGACAATGTTCTCTCACTTGCCAATCTCTCAATGCTCACCGGCAACATCGGCAAAGAATCGACCGGTGTAAATCCGCTCCGAGGCCATAACAACGTCCAAGGCGCTTGCGACGTCGGAGCTTTGCCCAACGTCTATCCCGGCTATCAATCTGTCGAAGACCCCAAAATCAGGGCGAAGTTTGAGAACGCCTGGTCAAAAAAGCTTTCTCCGAACAAAGGCCTTACCGTTATCGAAATCTTTCACGCCGTAGAGACCGGCGACATAAAGGCAATCTACATAATGGGTGAGAATCCCGCACTTTCCGACCCAAACCTCAACAGAACACGAAAGGCGCTCGAGATGGTTGATTTTCTTGTTGTGCAGGATATCTTCCTCTCCGAGACGGCCCAATACGCCGACGTGGTTCTGCCCTCGTTCTGCTTTGCCGAAAAGGACGGCACATTCACAAACACTGAACGCCGCATCCAGCGAGTCAGGAAAGCTGTTACTCCGCCAGCAGATGCGCGAAACGATTGGGAAATTGTCTGCGAGGTTGCAACCAAAATGGGCTATCGGATGCAGTATGACGGTGCCGAGACAATAATGAACGAAGTCGCCTCCATCACACCAATCTATGGCGGCATATCTTTTGACCGGATTGATTCGGTCGGCTTGCAGTGGCCCTGCACGGATAAGGACCATCCCGGTACAAAGTACCTGCACAAGGGAAAGTTCACCAGAGGCAGGGGAAAGTTTCATCCGGTAGAGTTCAAGGCCCCAGCCGAAGACCCAAGTGATGAGTATCCGTTTGTACTCTCGACCGGCAGGCAATTGTATCAATTCCACACAGGTACTATGACCAGAAAATCAGCCGCTATAAACCAGGTTTCAACCACCGGCTATGTCGAAATACACATCGAAGATGCCGGCAAACTCGGAATTGCCGATGGTGACAGAGTCGAAGTATTCACCCGCCGCGGCAAGGTATCCACGCTGGCAAAAGTCACTAAAAATATCGAAAGGGGCTGGCTGTTCATGCCCTTCCATTTCTGCGAGGGTCCCGCCAATATGCTCACTATCGACGCCCTGGACCCCTTGGCCAAGATACCAGAATACAAGGTATGTGCGGCGACAATACAAAAACAGGCTCGATAAGCTGGATTGGACGATAGAGATTTTAAAATAGCTTTACGTTTCAACACAACGCAGCTACTTATAAAATAAGGGCTTACACATTATGAGCAAATGATAAAATAATCTCGTCGATGAGAATTTATATTTGACATCGGTGAACAACGAGTACATAAAGTAGATGCAAGTGAGTATTATGGTGGCTACGTTAGAAACTAAATACAAAGAACATAAAAACGATGTCATTAACTTAGTTATTCTTATTCTTATCGCATCCGTACTCGGAGTTTACCTGATTGCCACAACAGTCCTTATTGCCAAGGACGGCGTCAATTACATTGAGCGGGCACAAAAGCTTTCAAGCGACCCTGTTGGTATTATAAAGAGCCATCCTCCTGGTTATCCATTTCTCATTTTTATAGCTCATAAATTCGTAACTCTGTTTACCGATAACTCATCAGTATTCACCTGGATATATACGGCCCAAAGCGTAACGTTGTTATGCAGATTAATTGCACTAATTGTTTTATATTTTATAGGAAAGTTTTTGGTTGGAAGCACAAGAAGTTTCTGGGCAATTCTCATCCTCATAATACTGCCTTATCCTGCGGAGTTTGGAAGTGACGCATTGAGAGATTGGCCGCATCTTCTATTTTTGGCCGCGGGCTTTCTACTTCTGCTTTGGGGAGCAAAACAAGGCAAATGGTGGATGTTTGGAATAGCCGGCCTGGCTGGAGGGCTTGGACATATAATCCGACCTGAATGCGCACAACTGGTCATATATGGAGTTCTATGGCTATTGATTAGATTGTTTCTGCCGACAAATAAAATGAACAGGCCCAAAATAGTCTGTGCCTTATTCATTCTTCTGCTCGGCTTTGCTATACCCACAGGACCATATATGAAAGTAAGAGGAAGAATCCTGCCCACAAAACTGGATTACCTCATCAGTTTTTCCTATGAATCTCAACCACAGAGGGTTGTAAAAGAAGACATTGATAGTCACGATGTTGTATATTCAACTTCGAGTTTACCAAGCAAGATAGCAAAAGCGATTTACAAGCTTATCGTAGAAATCAGTGATAATTTAATGTACTTTTTTGTGCCGGCATTGGTAATAGGCATTCATTCCCGTTTCCACAAACAATCTATGGCAACAGATATAGAAATGTTTTTTGTGCCAGTTTTTATAGTATTTAATGTTATTATCATGATTCTACTATATTGCGGCTATGAATATATAGAAAGGAGGCATTGTTTGTCGCTGGTTGTGTGCTCAATTTTTTATATACCCATCGGTTTGCAAATATCAGCCGATTGGCTAAGCAGCAGGTTTTCCAAAGGCCGGTTAGTAAATAATCCAAATCCCCAGCTATGGTTTATTATCTTAGTGGCAGTCGGTGTGGGTATTTGTTTGCCTAAATTGATCAGGCCTATACGTATTGAAAAGCAGGGTTACAGAGATGCTGTAAAGTGGCTAAAGGAGAACACAACCCAAGAAGACTTAATTGCTGTGCCAGACAGTCGAATAGGTTTTTATGCGGAACGAGACATATCAGTCAGTAAGAGTAAGAATGCTTTTGAAGGGGTGGACTATATTGTGAGCCTTGGGAAGGATGAAAGTGAACAACTGAAAGTGGGTAGGGTCTTGCAAGAAAAGCTATCGTTATGGCTGGATAAACGGAGGAAAAAATACAGGTTAATTATTTATGAAGTGTTGTGATTGAGATATACGGTGTTTATTGCCAGGAGAGTCAATCACCGGCGTTAGTTTCTTTGAGATTATTTCTTTCAACCGCAAGCTTGAGCTCGTTAACAGTTTTCTGGTCTTGAAAAGTGGGAGTACCTTAGGTATTTCCTTTTATGCTTCGGGCATATGCAGGAATAATCCTTGGTTTATTCTCATTTTTTTAAAGTTCAATCGTGTAAGAATAGAGGACAAAAAGAAGGTAGAAGCAAATGCCAAATAAAGACAACTTTGATTTAGATAACTTATTAGTAATAGTCAATGTTCTACTTTGCATAACAGCTTTGGTTTTATATATAACGACTGGGCCCAATCAATATATCGAACTGTATACAGTAATATTGCTGTGTTTGCTTGGCTCTCAGAATGCTTTAATGCTTTTATATGGAAGGGTAAAAAGAGAGCCTTTTGTTTTGATTCTGGCTGCCATTACGACAGTTTTTTATGTAGCAAGAGTTGTTAGTCTTCTGTATAACCCATCATCGATTACATTTAATAGAAGCGTAGTAACTCCTGACGATATCAATTATTTACTTGTGTTTATTATGCTCTCGAATGTTTCGATGTTCTTAGGATTAAATGCCGCGAAGCGAAAGATAGTCTATGATGAAAATATCCCTGAAGACCAAAGCCCTGCAAAAGCACTCAATGTTATAATCATATTATTCGTGGCGATTATCATACTCTATGCCGGGCTGCTTCCAGTCAGTGTTTTTGGCAGGTTTTCCGGCTATATATTAGCTGTGTTTTTTAGACTGCGTCTGATTTTGTTGTTGTCACTTTTGTATTTAATTATTAACTTCAGGAGAATTTCAATCAGCTCCCGATATGCTATTTTAGGTTTAATCATACTCTTTGTTGTATTTAATACTATAACCGGTAGCCGTTCCTCATTATTAACCTTGGTTGTTTTGTTGTTAGTGGGGCTTCTTTCTGTCAAAGGCAGAATTATATTG
>CAZLIO010000038.1:0-13974 GCA_964559025.1 uncultured Pirellulales bacterium
CCAGACATCGCCTGTGTGTATCGTAGTGCCGTCGGCCTCAACCTCATCAATCCTCCAGTAGTAAGTTGTGCCCGTTACAAGACCATCCGGATAAGGAAATCCGGGAAAGCCGGCAACATAAAACGTTACAGCCTGGTTGCCTCGGAACGTATCGCCGGTACCGGCAGCTACATCGTCATAATTTTCGCCGAAGTACACATCGTGTGAGGCCGCAGTATCTCCCGGCGACCAGTTAAGGCTCACCCATGTATCTAGATATATGGAACCATCAGCCGGCTCGGGGTTCTCGGCCTTCACAAATACCGGTTCGATGCCGTTAAACAAATCCAATACAAGGTCTGCCGGCAGAGGCCGGTCATAGATGCGGACGTCATCCACGGTGCCGGTCAAAAAGCCGCTTGGGGCATCATCCCATTCCTGGCCTATTGACCACAGGTCATCGGGGCTAAAATTGTAAACGGCCGTGTCTGAATTCTCCAGAACTCCATCGACGTATACATATCCGGTCATCCCGCTCCTGACGAACGTCAGCAAATGCCACTGGTCGTCATTCACCGCCGTGGTGGACAGGGCGTGTTCATCGTCTGTATCGAAAGCAGCCCTGCCGCTCTCAAGACAAAACCTGACCACATTGCCGGTACCTGCGGTATTACAAGAATACCAGTCCGCGCTACTGCTGGTTGTTTTGACCCATGCGCTAAGCGTAACTTCGTTGCTCGTTATGTCATCTGCTACGCTATTGATTTCAACCCAATCGTCGCCATCGAGGTCCAGGGCATTGGAGCCAACCTTACCGGCTACGAATTTCGGATTGCCTTCAGCGTTGCCATGGTTATCCATACCTGAAGAGTCCAGCGTATCGCCGTCAAACTTCCACCAGCCAATAAGATAGGACTTCTCGGCAGCATTGGCTACGCTTGTCAAAACCAAACCCAGCACCAAAACAAAAGAGATTAAATAAATCAATTTCTTACACATAATAGTACTCCTTCAAAAAAGTTAAATAATTATGCTTTGGCCACACACCAAAACACCCGTTGTTTCCAACACACATCGAAAAATTAAAATCGTAAATCTTAACTCGAAAACCGAAATACTACCTCCTTCCTTCCCGTCGTGGCTCGGCCACGCCGAGACAGGCAAAAGCCCAATATAGATTGTTAACTGAAATGTAAAATATCTACACTGCGAAGCACCTGTATTCGCGTTAACCCCTTTGCTGTCTGCGACAGCAGACAAGGGGGTGCGAGCACAAAGTCCTCATTACCACTCCGTATCTCAGACAATACCTCCTCATTTCTCAAAAGATTCCACACGCCAGATGCTCAGAATCAGCAAATACTGCTATGAGGGCACAAGCCTAAACAATCTTATTTATACCAAATTAGTCCCCTTCACTTCAAGGAAAAAACGGACTTTAAGGCCATTTTTTGCTCCCATTTTTGAGAATTATTTTATGGCATCCCAACATATTTCTTTGTGTTTGGAACCAGAAAACGGACCCTATCAGCTCAAAAATCTTAAAAGTCAAGTCTGTGAAAGTACCCCCTTTCCGTTTTGGTAAAAAAAGTGCGATTTTTTACGAAACAACCCCAAAAAATACGAAAAAACACCCACTTACGAAATCACCTCTGAAGTACTATACCTATCTGTACACCAAGCACAAAATTTCTACAAAAAGTCTGAAAAAGTAAATGTCCTTTCTCTATCTCGATTTACCTAAATATTTATTCGACTCCTCACTTACAAATGTTGGTGGTTCATCGTTGAAACTCAGATTGAAATATTCTAAAAAATTTGACAATTTCTTGGCTGATATTGGCTTGTTGTTTGAACTTATGCCGATATAATAATTGTTTAATGGACGTTTTGTGAAATTAGGCAGATTCGGCTATGGTACGGAATAAAAGAAAAAAGGCTCTTTATGAGGTGATGAGCAAGGCTCGTGATAAGCCCGGCTACGGCAGGACCTTAGAGAAAATGCAACCAAAAAGGTCCGATGAAAGTAAGTCTGCCGTTAATGCAGAGACGTCCAAAGCAAAAGCACGATGGATGAGAAAGCCGAGAATTGTCCAATTTAATTTTGGCAGAATCGAGTTCTCAATGCCGTATCAGCTCGCCGTTGCGTTGGTTCTGGGCCTTATTCTGCTGGTTCTGGCATCCTTTCGGCTCGGTCAGGAATATTATCTAACCGACCAGAGAGCAATCAGCACAGCCGTAGAAACGCCGCAGATTAAGCCGACAACTCCGATAGAACGGGAGACGACCGATATAAGGGAACCGTTTGCGCCGGTTGAAGATAGTACATTGCTGGATGATGTTACACCCACTCAGCCGAAATCGACTGGTAACAATGTAATTGTAGTACAACAGTGGGGAGCACGAGAGGACTTATTACCGGTGCGGGCGCATTTCGCCGAGTACGGCATTGATACTGAAATTGTGTTGGAAAACGGCCGTTACTTTTTGCAAACAAAAACCAGATACGATAACCCGCTTACGCCCGGGACAGACGGATATAAAGCATTGCAAGAAATTATCAAAGTAGGAGCTAAATATAAAGGCAAAGCTCCTCCAAATTTTGAAACCTTTGCCAAGAATTTTTTCAGCGACGCCTACGGCAAGAAAGTAAAGTGAAAGTTTTTTTAGGAGAAATGTTGAATGTCTATTGATCGTTCTTTAAAAATCAAAGGCGCCTTGAGCCGACACCGAAACGTTCTGACCCGTGCTGAACGTATCGAAAAGTTAAAAGATGAAGAGCGATGGTCTGAGGGTGAATCTTTACTGGGTCTGCCGAAGGTTGCTCATCGCAAGAGCCACGCCGGCCGAAAAGAAGCTCCCGCTAAAGAAGCTGTAACTGAAGAAGCAGCTGCCGAAGCCGAAACACCAAAAGCCGAAGGAAAAGAAAGTTAATATCGTATTACGTATCTCGTATATCGTATATCGTATTTAATATCTTGTCTTTCGCATTTCATATCCCACCAGGGCAGACCGGCAGGGCAGGGGGGTACTAATTTATTTTCGACTATTGTCTATTCACTAATGATTATCGAGAACTTGCTTATCGTTATGGAGGGATCAATGAGTAGAAAAACGCTAATCATCCTCGTATTGGTTGGAGGGATTGTTGGGTCTGCATTCGGTGTCAGTGATAATAATGGAGGTGCCGTTTGGCCGGGACGTAAGTGGGAGCAGGCCAGGCCCCAAGAGGCGGGGATGGATGCGGCCATATTGCGAAAGGCCCGTGACTATGCGCTCACCGGCGAGGGGTCGGGCAGCGTCATCCGGCACGGCCGATGCGTTATGCAATGGGGTGACCAAACACAACGATACGACCTTAAGTCAACAACAAAAGCAATTGGCATTACCGCTGTGGGTCTGGCGCTAAAAGACGGGAAAATCAACAGCTTGAGAGACCGGGCCAAAAAATATCATCCAAGCTTTGGTATTAAGCCTGAGTCAAATATCGAGACCGGCTGGCTCGATAAGATAACGCTCTTCGACCTTGCGACCCAGACCGCAGGTTTCGATAAAAACGGTGGATACACCGAACTGATGTTCGAGCCGGGGACGAAATGGTCATACAGCGATGGGGGGCCGAACTGGCTGGCTGAGTGTGTTACATTAGCTTATGGACAGGACCTTAATAAGCTGATGTTTGAGCGTGTCTTTGGTCCGATTGGGATAAGTACATCTGATTTGACCTGGCGGAATAACGCCTATCGGCCAAAAGAAATTAACGGTACAAAGAGGCGGGAGTTCGGCTCAGGCATCAGTGCCAACGTTGATGCGATGGCGCGGATAGGATATCTTTATCTGCAGCGCGGTCACTGGCAGGGTAAGCAAATCATTCCCGCCTGGTTTGTCGATATGGTGCGAACCGTACCTCGGACTGTTCGAGGTCTGCCGGTAGTCAAAGAGGAAAGCTACTTCAATGCCTCGAACCACTATGGCCTGTTGTGGTGGAATAACGCAGATGGGACTATGGCCAGGGTGCCGAGAGATACCTACTGGTCGTGGGGACTTTATGACAGCTTGATTGTGGTGATACCGAGTCTCGATATCGTGGCGGCGAGGGCAGGCAAGTCGCTCAACAAAGCACGCAATTCCAACTATAAGTCAATCGAGCCTTTCATTGAACCAATCGTGCTGTCGGTTACGCAAAAGGGCGGTAGGGCGATCGCGCCGTATTCTCCAAGTCCTGTGATAAAGAGTATCGAATGGGCGCCGGCCGATACGATTATCCGTCGGGCATCCGGCAGCGATAACTGGCCGATTACCTGGGCGGATGATGATAATCAGTACACAGCCTATGGAGACGGCTGGGGATTTGAGCCGAAAACCAAAAAGAAGCTGAGTCTCGGCATTGCAAAGATTATCGGGTCGCCGCCTGATTTGCGGGGAGTCAATATTCGCACTGACAGCGGCGAACGAATAGGGCAGGGGGCCAAAGGCGCGAAGGCAAGCGGGTTCCTGTGTGTCGATGGCGTGCTTTATATGTTAGTCAGAAACACCGGCAATTCGCAGATAGCCTGGTCCGCCGACTACGGCAAGAACTGGAAATGGTGCGACTGGAAGTTTACGACGAGTTTTGGTGCTCCAACATTTTTGAACTTTGGCAGGAATTACGACGGTGCAAGAGATAATTTCGTTTTCCTCTATTCGCATGATAGTGATAGTGCCTACGAGCCGGCGGACAGGATGGTGATGGCACGGGTGCCGAAAGACAGGATAATAAATCGGGATGCTTATGAATTTTTCAAGGGCCTTGATGATTGGCAGCAGCCGATATGGACAAAGGACATTCACGAAATGAGGGCTGTGTTTATTAACCCCGGCAGATGTTACCGCGCCGGGATTACATATAATCCCGGGTTAAAGCGGTATCTGTGGTGTCAGACTATCTATGGTAAGGATGATATGCGATTCAAAGGGGGGATAGGGATTTTTGACGCTCCCAAGCCGTGGGGGCCGTGGACTACTGTATATTATACGGAGCAGTGGGATAGTGGCCCGGGGGAGACAAGCTCTTTGCCAACCAAGTGGATGAGCAGCGATGGCGAGACCTGCTATCTGCTTTTTTCCGGAGACGATTGTTTCTCTGTGCGCGGAGGAGTGTTTAATATAAACGACAATTAAATACAAAGATAATCGCTAAATAAATTTGGGGGAGAGAAATCCCAACAGTGCTCGGGGCTAAATAAAGATTGACGCACACCACTTCGTGATGCTCGAAATGACATTTCAATATATTTCTCAACCCTTCGGCTGTGCTCAGGACAAGCTGCGCTCGAAATGACAAATTAGTTTTCGATTGATTATTCAGGGGATTTGGCTATGATACCGACAAATGGAAAGGAACTACGCAAACAGGACAAGAAAATTTGTGAATTAGAGGTCGGTGATTGGTTAGTAATAGGAGTTTAAAATGGACAGGTTGCGGGAGAAAATAGGAAGAAGAGAATTTCTTGGCAATAGTGCGAAGATAGCAGTAGGGGCTTCGGCATTAACCGTGGCGGGCAAAACTCCTAAATCAAAAGCGGCCTCATCGACCGGTAACCCTGCAAAAGCTCCGAAGCTCATTCTTGATTCACATATTCACTGTGGCGGCACAGAGGCCTGGGTCGAGCAAATGCTTAAGATATATCGCCCGCGTAATGCTATGGCCTTTGTGCTGACCTGGATGAAGGATATGAAGCTTATGAAAGATGCTGCCGCCGTCTATCCGGATGTGTTTATTAACTGCGGACGAGTTAATCTGGACGGCCCTAATGCGATTCGCCAAGTGGAGACTTTCAAGAACAATGGTTTCGTCGGGATGAAATTTCACAGTCCGCAGAAAAATTACGACAACCCGGACTATTTCCAGATATATCGGCTGTGTGAAGAATACGGTTTCCACACATTATTTCACACCGGAATTTCATCTCACCAGATTAAAGATGAACCACAGTGGGGCTCATCGGCAAGGATGCGACCGATTTATCTTGACACAATTTGTCGGCAGTTCCCGAGATTGACCGTTCAGGGTGCACACCTCGGTAATCCCTGGTATGAGGAAGCTGCGGAGGCGGCCCGGTGGAACCCGAAGCTGTATTTCGATGTAACCGGTTCGACACTTTTGAAATTCATCAAGCTTGGCAAATTAGCAAGAATGAGTGAGATACTATGGTGGGCCGGCGACGAGGCAGAGAGAAATCCACATACGCTTCAAGGTGGACCGGGTGCCTGGGAGCATATCGTTTTTGGCACTGATGAACGGCCAAGCGGGCTGATAACAAACATCGAAAGATTTCAAAAAATGCTGGATGCCAATAATGTCCCCCAGGCCGCCCGAGAGAAGATGTGGGGACTGACTATGGCAAAAATATTAGGTATTGAGCCGAAGACCCACAAGTTTGTAGGTAAGTGATTAGAGATTAGTGAATTAGAGAGTAATAAATTAGTGATTGGTTTAGGGATTTTAACCACGCTTGTCAAATGAAAAAGATTATTGCAGATAGAGCAGGTAAAATCGACGCCAGTGGGATACGGAAGGTTTTTGCGCTGGCGGCGTCACTGAAGGACCCGGTAAATTTTTCGATAGGTCAGCCGGACTTCGATGTGCCGGAGCCGTTAAAAGAAGAAGCGATAAAGGCAATCAAGGCGGGACAAAATAAATACTCGCAAACGGCAGGCGACGCCATTCTGAAAAAAAGAATAGCTGAACAAATAAAAAACGAATTCGGCTGGTCGGAGCCGTCGGTTCTTGTGGCCAGCGGTGTGAGCGGGGGGCTGCTGCTGGCGTTTCTGGCTCTTATCAATCCCAACGACGAAGTGATTATACCCGACCCATACTTCGTAATTTATAAGCACGTAATCAATATGTTAGGGGGCAGATGTGTCTTTGTGGATAGTTATCCGGATTTTGAGCTGCCGGTTGAGAAAATAGCCGATGCGATAACTAACAAAACCAAGATGATTATACTCAACTCGCCCTGCAATCCGACCGGCGTGGTATATTCAGAAGAGCAGATAAAGGCATTAGCTGAGGTTGCAGCGGAAAAAGATATACTCGTCATGACCGATGAGATATACGAGAAATTCTGTTATGACGGCGAGTGCCCAAGTATAGCTCATTACTTCGAGAAGACCCTTTTGCTGCGAGGCTTCAGTAAGTCTTATGCGATGACCGGCTGGCGATTAGGTTATGTTGCGACAAGTGAGTCTCTTAAAAACGTAGTCGAAGAGATGACCAAGATACAGCAATATACGTTTGTCTGTGCTCCTACACCCTTCCAGAAAGCGGCAGTTGCAGCTATGGATTACGAAACAAGTGACTTCGTTGATGCATACAGGGAAAAAAGGAACCTTCTCTATGATGGTTTGAAGGACAAGTTCGAGCTTGTCAAGCCGGGCGGAGCGTTTTATGCGTTCGTTAAAGCGCCAGGCGGGTCGGGAAGCAAATTCGCAGAAAAGGCGATTAAAAATAATGTGCTCATTATACCGGGAAATGTGTTCAGTGAGAAAGATACACACTTCAGGATAAGTTACGCGACCAGTGATGAAAAGATTCAGGATGGGATAGAGATTCTCCGCAAACTATAGAAAAATCAAAATTCAAGAGTTTAGATTGCAATTTTGATTTTTGCTTTTTTTCGCTTGACTGGTTAAGCAAAAACAAATAAAACTGCCGCACGATTATAAATCTTCCACTTTTCAATGGCCCTGTAAGGAACCGATATGACCACAGATATGATTTTCGGCACGGTAGGGGGGTTGGGGCTATTTCTGTATGGTATGATGCAGATGTCTGACGGCCTTAAAAAAGTCGCCGGCAAGAAACTCAAAGACATCCTGGAATCAATGACCAAAAGACGGATTTTTGGTTTTCTGGTTGGTGCCGGCACCACAGCTTTGATCCAGTCGAGCTCTGCTGCAACCGTTATGGTCGTCGGCTTCGTGAATGCAGGACTGCTTACTCTCAAACAGGCAATATCCGTAATTATCGGCACGAATGTCGGCACAACAGCGACGGCATGGCTGGTTTCCATATCAGGGTTTGAGGCATTCAAGGTGACTGATTACGCACTTCCAGCCGTTGCTATCGGCTTTGCCCTTCAGATATTCGGTAGAAAACAAAGGTCGAAAAATGTAGGGCAAATCCTCATCGGTTTTGGCATTTTGTTTATTGGCATATGTTTTATGAAAGACGCCTTCATCCCTCTGAAAGAGAGTGAAGACGCACATAAAGCATTGATATGGTTTGGGCATAATCCGCTTTTGGCCATTTTGGCTGGAACGGTCATAACAATGCTGCTGCAAAGCAGCTCGGCTTCGGTTGCATTGATTCAAATGCTGGCTATTCAGGGAGCGTTCGGTAATGACTGGAAACAGGTTTTAATGGTGGTAATACCGTTCATACTCGGTGATAACATCGGCACAACAATTACGGCTCAGCTTGCGGCCCTTCAGGCCAATCGCAACGCGCGTCGAGCCGCCTGGGCACATACGATGTTCAATGTTATCGGGGCTTTTATCTGTTTCTGGTTCATCGCTCAGGTGGGCAAACTTGTTGATATAATCACTCCCTGGGGACTCAACGAAACAACGATCGCCGTCTCCATCGCGGTTACTCACACAACCATAAAGATATTCGAGGCGGCATTCTTCCTGCCTCTGACGGGTGTCCTGGAAAAACTGGTACTTAAGCTGGTACCGCAAAAGCCGGGCGAATTACTGCTTCAGCCGACGGTATTGGAACAACACTTGCTGGCAACGCCGGAGCTGGCTATTGATCAGGCCCGGCGTGAGATAGTGCGGATGGCACGAGCTTCAAAAAGGGCGGTTAATCAGGCAGTGGACGGGCTTGTTGAAGATAACATGAGAAAACTTGACATTGCGCGGACGACCGAAGATGTAACGGATACGCTCCAGTACGAAATCACATCGTACCTTGCGGCTTTATCAACGAAGGCGCTTTCCAATGAGATGTCCGTGCAATTGCCGGTGCTGTTGCATACGATTAACGACCTCGAGCGTATAGGCGACCACGCTGTAAACATTGTCGAGATTGCTGAACGAAAAATAGAGCAAAAGCTTACCTTTAGCGACTTGGCACTGACCGATGCCGCTCAATTGAAAAAAGAGGCAGAGCAGATGTGTGATTATATCATAACAGCCCTGGAAAATAATGATACTGAAGCCGCTAAATCAGCGCTGGTTAATGAAGATAACCTCAACAAGATGCAGATAGATTTTCGCCGAAGCCATGTTCAGCGAATGAGCGAGGGCCTCTGCTCGCCTGAGGCAGGGCTGATATTCTGCGACCTGGTCGACAATGTGGAAAAAGTCGGCGACCACCTCACCAATATCGCACAAGCGGTAATAGGCGGCCTGCAATGGGCGGAGGTCGAGCCGAAAATTTCTACCTATCACGAACGAGATATTGACAAACCCTAAAAAACAAATCTTGCAATCACAGAAAACTCGCTTGACCGGTGATACCAAAACAGATAAAAATGCCGCACCATTGGTGTATGATGTGATATACAATACGATCTAAGGGAACAATATGACAAAAGAGTTAATTTTAAGGGAGATGCTATTCGGAACAGTGGGGGGGTTGGGTTTGTTTTTGTTTGGTATGGGGCTAATGTCGGACGGGCTGAAAAAAGTCGCCGGCCAAAGGCTCAGGAAGATAGTTGAGTCAATGACCAAGAGACCCCTGATTGCTTTTCTTGTCGGCGCGGGTGTTACGGCTTTAGTTCAATCCAGCTCTGCTACGACCGTTATGGTTATCGGTTTCGTTAATGCCGCACTGCTGACGCTCAGACAGGCGATATGCGTAATTATTGGAACAAATGTGGGCACAACGGCAACGGCGTGGTTAGTGTCCATATCAGGAATTGGTGCACTTAAGATTACAGCCTATGCTCTTCCGGCAGTTGGCATAGGATTCTTCATGCGGACGTTGGGTAAAACACGGAGAACCAAAAGTACGGGACAAATACTGCTGGGCTTCGGAATACTATTTGTCGGCATCGGTTTTATGAAGGCCGGTTTCGATCCGTTGAAGGAAAGCACGAAAGTACAAGAGCTTTTTGTGGCTCTGGGCAACAAGCCTCTATTAGCAATTTTGGCCGGGGCGGTAATAACAACGCTTCTTCAGAGCAGCTCGGCCGCCATCGCTATTGTCCAATTGCTGGCCATGGGAGGAGCTTTCGGGAGTGACTGGCAAACAGTGCTCAATGTTTCGGTACCGTTCGTATTAGGCAGCAATATCGGAACAACAATTACAGCTCAGCTTGCGGCACTGCAGGCGAATCTAAATGCCAAGCGCACGGCATGGGCGCACACAATATTTAACACTCTCGGAGCGGGCATAGCTTATCCATTTGTTTATGTGGGCTGGTTCGGTGCTTTGGTTAATGTACTTTCTCCCTGGAAACTCGGACCCGGCACTATTGCAGCCAACATTGCGATCGCGCACACTCTTTTTAACGTTGTCAATTCCGGAATATTCTTGCCATTGGCGGGTGTGTTAGAGAAATTAGTTGTCAAATTTATGCCCGAAAAACCAAGTGATCTGACAGCTCAGCCGGTCGTGCTGGAGTACCACCTTCTTGATACACCGGTAATAGCACTGGAGCAGGCAAGGCGTGAAATAGTTCGTATGGCAAAAACTGCAAAAACAGCCCTTGAGAAGTCTATCAGCGGAATTGTTGATGATGACAGAAGAAAGCTCGAATCAGTAAGACAAATAGAGGATTTTATAGACGAATTCCAGTATGAAATTACATCATATCTTTCGATGTTATCGCGCAGACAGCTATCCGATGAAGTATCCGTCGAGCTGCCGGTGCTTTTGCACACGGTCAACGACCTCGAACGCATCGGCGACCACGCGGTTAATATTGTCGAAATCTCTGAGCGGAAAATTGACAAAAAACTTTCATTTAGCGACTCGGCACTGACTGAGATTGACCAACTTAGAAGCGAAATAGTGCAGATGTTTGAATACATCATAGTAGCTCTGGAAAACAGTGATATTAAGGCAGGCAAGTCAGCTCTGGTCAATGAGAGAAACATCAACAAGATGCAGATGGATTTTCGTCGCAGCCATGTTCAGCGTATGAGCGATAGCGTGTGCTCACCAGAAGCAGGATTAGTATTTATCGACCTGGTTGACAATGTCGAAAAAATCGGCGACCACCTCACTAATATCGCACAAGCGGTAATAGGCGGGCTGCATTGGGACGGAATAGAACTGAAAAAAGTAGATATATTGTAGTTTCCCGCCCCTGATTCCGTAGGAGTAACAATCTTTGACGGGAACGAAATATTATATTCTATGCTCTATTTATATTGCCAAATTTGCAATATAGAGGTAAAATTCTTAGTATGAAACTGGTACTTCGAAAAATTACAATTGTTCTGCCGTGCCTCTTATTGCTCCTGGGGGCTGTTATGGCAGAAGAGTTCAGCAATGCCCCGGCAGAGACGTCAGGTGCAAAGGCAGCAGTAATCATCTGTAAGGGTATGATTGACGATGGGCTTTTCAAATCTATCAAACGCAGAACCCAAATTGCTCTCGATGAAGGGGTGGAATACCTGGTCTATGAAATTCAAACATACGGGGGGCTTGTTAACGCAGCCGATAACATATGTAAGTATCTGATACTTGAAGTGGGCAAAGAAGCACACACGGTTGCTTATATAACCACTGAAGCCATATCTGCCGGTGCAATGATAAGCGTCTCCTGCCAGGACATAATAATGCTTGAGAATACCACCATAGGCGATTGCGCCCCAATTGTACTTGTGCCAAGTCAAAAACTTGAAGGTGTGGATCGGGAAAAAACCGAAAGTTTTATCCGCGGGGCTTTCGACCGCGCCGCGAAAGCAAACGGTTATCCTCGAGCATTGCTCAGGGCAATGGTAACAATGCAAATTGAGGTTTACAGGGTCAAGAACATAAAAACGGGAGAGTACGAGTTTTTTGAGAGCGTGCGGCTGCCCAAGGACCCGAACGAAATTTATGACCTGGACAATAAAGAATTAGTTGTCGAAAGTGATAAGTTGCTAACGCTAATTGCTTCTGATGCTCTTGAATACGGCGTAGCAAGAGCGGTAGTCAAAGACCGGGCAGAAGCGCTTGAGTTTTTGGCCAAGCGAGACGGCGTAACCTTTGCCGGCGAACCTATGGTGCTTGAAACTCTGTGGTCGGAAGAGATGGTTCGATGGTTAAACTCGCCGGCAGTGATGGCTGTGCTTGTTATGCTTGCCTTGTTGGGGGTTTATATTGAATTTAACACCCCGGGCGTGGGTCTGCCCGGCCTGGCGGCGGTTATATGCTTTACAATCATAATTGGCAGCAAATACCTCGTCGGATTGGCTAACTGGGTGGAAGTGGCGCTATTTGTTTTAGGAATACTTCTTCTCCTGGTCGAATTTTTGGTCCTGCCTGGTTTCGGGATCGCAGGTTTTTCAGGAATAATATGTAATTTCGCAGGCTTATTCGGTATGCTCATAAAGAATCCGCCGGACAAATTACCCTGGCCCCAAGATGCAATTGCCTGGAGTGATTTCACCTGGGGAGTTGTGGGGCTGTCGGTGGGATTCGTCGGATTTATTGTTCTGGCGTGGCTGCTGTCAAAATATCTGCCGCGGATTCAGTTCCTTAGCGGGCTGATACTTGCCCCGGCGGTCCCAAGACAGAGCAGTGAAATACCATTGAGCATGACCACTCCGCCAGAAAGTAAAAACGTAAGCGTAAGCTTGGGTTATATGGGTGAGGTGGTTTCGATACTGAGACCTACGGGAAAAGCAAAATTCGGCGATGCGATAGTCGATGTAGTGGCTGAGGCCGAGTTCCTTGACAAAGGAACAAAGGTCGAGATAATTGAAATCCACGGCAATAGAGTGGTCGTCAAAAAACAGACGACAGAGGATGGATAACAGAGGACAGAGAAGGCTATCAGGAAATCAGGGTACCAGGAAAAACTAATCCGTCTCTGGCGGACAAACCTGATTCCTGATAACCTGATGTCCACTAACTGATATACTGATAACCTGATACCCTATACGAGGTGAGCTTATGGGTTGGTGGCTGGTTTTTGCTATTTTTCTTTATTTTACTTGTGCCGTTCTGATAATAGCAGAAGTATTCGTGCCGAGCGGCGGGCTGATAAGTCTCTGCGCGCTGGCGTGTTTAATCGGCGGTGCAGTGATATTTTTTCAGCACAGTACGACCGCCGGCTGGATAGGGGTAGGTATCGCATTTGTAATGATACCGGGGGTCCTGATTTTTACTTACAAGATATTCCCAAAAACCAGATTCGGCAAAAGCGTTACGCTTACCCCCCCCGAACGGCAGCAGGGCGACGCCATACCTGATACGTCCGAATTAAATGAGATGCTTGGTGAGGTCGGTGTCGTGCTTACGCCCTTGCGGCCGGTAGGGATGTGTGATTTTTCGGGACAAAGAGTTGAATGCGTTGCTGAAGGCGGATATGTTGACAAAGATAAAAAGGTCAAGGTTATCGACGTACAGAGTACACAGTTGACCGTTCGTATGATAAAAGACAGTTAATGAAAGGACAAAAACTATGCTTAACTTAACAAAAATGATCTTAGCGCAAAAGAATCCCGTAGAAGTTGTCGGAATAGCACTTTTGGTCATAGTAATCCTTGTTGCGTTTGTGTTCCTGATGCTGTTCTTAAAATTCTTCCGGCTGTGGCTGCAGGCCAAACTATCGCGGGCCGACGTCAAATTCTCCGAACTTATCGGGATGTGGCTGAGAAAGGTCGATATAAGGACTATAGTTATAAGTAAAATAACCGCGATTCAGGCAGGTCTGACACTAACCACAAGAGATTTGGAGAGCCATTATTTGGCCCGCGGCAATGTTCCAAACGTTGTTCGCGCCTTAATCGCAGCTAACAGGGCAAACATCGAGTTGTCTTTGCAGACGGCCACGGCAATCGACCTGG